>JACJXQ010000008.1:1508360-1810033 GCA_020636495.1 Chitinophagales bacterium
GTTCCATGAACCATGTTCAGCTATCAATACCTGGTTCCTGTATTCAGCGGGGAACATATCTCCGGTATAGAACTTCATACCTAGTGATGCCGTATGCGGTGCCAGCTTTTGCACAGGTGGTATGTAATTGTCACATGGATGCCCCGCTCCAAACTCAGGATCCTGTATATATCCCGCGTGGCAATAGGGATAGCCAAAATGCAGTCCCGGTTCATACGCCCTGTTCAGCTCATCATTGGGCATGTCATCGCCCAGGTTGTCGCGGCCATTGTCTGTAAACCAGAGGTCGCCTGTTTGTGGGTGCCATGCAAAACCTACTGTATTGCGTATGCCGTTGGCATATACTTCATGATCGCTGCCGTCCGCATTCATGCGGGTAATGGATGCGTAACGTTTATCTGTCTCGTTATCGTTGCAGATATTGCAGGGAGCGCCAACGGGGATATATAGTTTGTCATCCGGGCCGAAGGCAATATACTTCCATCCATGGTGCTTGTCTCCCGGGAAGTCATCGCTTATGAGCACCTTGGCAGGAGGGCGGGAGAGGTTGTCTTCTATATCATCAAACCGCCATACTTTATCTACCTCAGCCACATACAGGCTGCCATTCCTGAAAGCAACGCCATTGGGCATATTCATACCTTCTGCTATCACGTATTTTTTATCCGCTATACCATCATGGTCTTCATCTACCAGTGCATATACTTTGTCTTCGCTCCTGTTGCCGACAAAAAGAGTGCCTTTTGCCCCCAATGCCATAGAGCGTGCATTGGGTAGGTCATCTGCATATATACTGATGCTAAACCCCTGTGGCAGCTTTATTAATGATAGGAGAGAGTCTGTTTCTGATGGGGTATAATGCTTAGCCCTGTCGCCGCAGCTATATTGAGTGAATCCGATAATAATGATAATTCCCGCTGTTAACAGTCTTTTCCTGATCATAATGGTGCCTGTTGCTTGGTGTAAAGGTAAAGTATTGATTTTACTGATGTTTCGCCCATCCAGCTCATTAATAATTGTTAATGGATGGTTACCCGCTTGCTAACCCACCGTTAACCGGGGGCGATATTTTGGCAGAGGGGCCTTCATACCCCCATCTTTGTATCAACAAAACAACGAACAAACAAAACAATTAAACAACAAGCAAAAACAAACAAAATGAAAAAGATAGTATTATTCGCATCGTTCCTTACTTCAATCGGTTTCGCAGCAAACGCTCAAAACCAGGCTAACCAGTCTTCTTCTGCTTCTCAGACCGTTCAACTGTCTCTGAGTAACGCGATCGAGATCACTTTCACAGGTAACAGCTCTGCTACAGGTGCTGACGTGACTATCCCTTTCACAACAGTTAACGACTACGCTAACGGTGTTGAAAGTGATGCACAGGAACTGAAAGTACGTTCTAACAAGAATTTCTCAGTAGCTGTTAAAGCTAACGCTACAAACTTCTCATACACAGGTAACACTACCCCGGCTCCAACAATGCCTGTAAGTGGTGTTCTGGCAGTAAAAGTAACAGCAAACGGTACAGGTGGTTCTATAGCCAGCCCGTTCTCTTCAACTGCTTACTCTACTTTGACAGCTTCTAACCAGGACCTGATCACAGCGGCTGACCGTGGTGGCAACCAGACTTTCAGTGTAAAGTATAAAGCTACTCCCGGTTTCGCATACCCTGCAGGTACTTACTCAGTAGATGTAGTATACACTGCTACTCAAGAATAATAGTCTCTCCCGAAATAGTGAATTAAAGGAGCCCCGTAAGGCTCCTTTTTTCGTTTTTAGATATTGTTGTTTTTCGATTGTTTTATTTTTCACAACTCGTTTGTTAATAGCGGGTTATGTGTTTTTTAAACGCCTGTTAAGCACATTGCATTTTTTGGCATAAGCCCCTTGCATACCCCATCTTTGTGTCAACAAAACAACCAACCAACTAAATAAACAAACACAAAACAAACAGTTATGAAAAAGATCATTTTAAGCACCGTTTTAGCAATTGCAGGTTTGGCCGCCCAGGCACAAAACCAAGCCAACCAGAACGCCGCAGCTGACCAATCAACAAAACTGGCATTAAGTAATGCCATAGACATCAGTTTCTATTCTATGTACTACGGCGGTACGCAAACCATGACCTTCAACAATGTAAATGACTATGCTAATGGCGTAACTACCGGCTGGCAGATACTGATCGTAAAATCTAATAAGAATTACGATGTCAGTGTAAAAACCAATGCTGCAAATTTTACTTATAGCGGTAATACCACACCTGCTCCTGTAATGCCTGTTTCTGCCCTGAATGTAGGGCTGTTCATTAACAATACAGGAGGTACCCCTTCTAACACATTCTGGAACAAATTCGCCCCACTGGATGAGGCTCCGCAAACGCTGATAACCAATGGACAAAAGGGTGGGTTCCAGTATTTCTTTACGAGGTACAAAGCCACTCCCGGTTTTGCATATCCTGCAGGTACCTACACAGCAGAGGTGATATATACCGCTACACAGAAATAGTATTTACCCTTATTGAGATGGCGGGGAGGTCTTTATATACCTCTCCGCTTTTTTGTTAACGGTTGGTTAGCGGGTTGCAAACACATGGTTAACCGGGCTTAAATATTTCTCAAATGTGTACCAGCGTCGCATCTTTGTATCGTCAATAACGACAAACACAAACAACAAACATTTTTAAACAAACAACCAAACTAACAAAAACAAACAATTATGAAAAAGATCATCGCAATCGCAGTTTTCGCTTCTTTCGGTTTCGCAGCTAATGCTCAAAACCAGGCTAACCAGACCTCTTCTGCTTCTCAAACTACCAACCTGGTACTGAGCAACGCAATCGAGATCACTTTCACAGGTAACAGCTCTGCTACAGGTGCTGACGTGACTATCCCTTTCACAACAGTTAACGACTACGCTAACGGTGTTGAGAGTGATGCACAGGAACTGAAAGTACGTTCTAACAAGAATTTCTCAGTAGCTGTTAAAGCTAACGCTACAAACTTCTCATACACAGGTAACACTACCCCGGCTCCAACTATGCCAGTAAGTGGTGTTCTGGCAGTAAAAGTAACAGCAAACGGTACAGGTGGTTCTATAGCCAGCCCGTTCTCTTCAACTGCTTACTCTACTTTGACAGCTTCTAACCAGGACCTGATCACAGCAGCTGACCGTGGTGGCAACCAGACTTTCAGTGTAAAGTATAAAGCTACTCCAGGTTTCGCTTACCCTGCAGGTACTTACGCAGTAGACGTAGTGTACACTGCTACTCAAGAATAATTGTCTCTCTCGATGTAATAAAAACAAGCAGCCCCGTAAGGCTGCTTGTTTTGTTTTATGCGGGCCTGTATTTATCTTCAAATTATGCAACCACTATTACTATTACACGGGGCTATAGGAGCCGCTGATCAACTTGAGGGCATTGCTGCTGAACTGGAAAATACATATAAAGTATATACACTTGATTTCAGTGGTCATGGAGGACGTCCATTTGCGGCAGAGCCATTTTCTATAGCCTTGTTCGCAATGGATGTATTGGACTTTATGGAGTCTGAGAAGCTGGATAAAGTATCCATATTTGGTTACAGTATGGGCGGGTATGTGGCTATGTACCTGGCCAAATATCATCCCGGTAAAGTGGATAAGATAGTGACACTTGCAACAAAATTTCATTGGGACGAAGCAACAGCAGAAAAGGAAGTGAAGATGCTGAATGCGGAAAAGATACAGGAAAAACTGCCTGCTTTTGCTGATGCACTGGCTAAACGCCACGCACCCAACAACTGGAAAGATGTATTGCAGAAAACCATTGATATGCTCCGTAACATGGGGCAGGATAATCTGTTGAAATTAAATGAGTACAGCTCGATAGAGCATAGCTGTATGATATTATTGGGCGACAGGGACAAAATGATCACCCTGGATGAAACGCTGGATGTGTACAGAACCTTACCCAATGCGCAGATGGGCATGTTGCCTGCCACACATCACCCTATAGAACAGGCGAATATTCCTTATTTGCTATTTTATATCAGGCAGTTTATTTAGTAGTTGCTTACCTGCGACATCAACATTTCAGTTGCGGCATTGTTAAACTTATACCAGCATTGGCAGGCTCTATGTCTTCTTAGCCATTTATTAACATGCATAGGCGTAGATTTACATACCCAAAAACACACGTTATGACTGATATAATTACATCCGTTAACCCGGCTACGGGAGCGGTAATAGCTGAATATAAGATCGACAACGAACAGAAGATAGAACGTAGCCTGAAGGCGGCACATAAAGCATACGAAGGGTGGCGAGCGACAACATTTCGCGAACGCAGTGCACTGTTGAAAAGGATAGCTGCTGTAATAAAGAAGAATAAGAAGATGTTGGCCGAGCTGGCCACGGCTGAAATGGGTAAGCCGATAGCGCAAAGTATAGCAGAGGTTGAAAAGTGTGCTATGAATATGGAGTTCTATGCAAAGAATGGCCCCGGTTTTATAGCTGATGAAATTGTAGCAACTGAAGCAAGTAAAAGTTATGTCTCTTATCAGCCTATAGGAGTAGTCCTGGCTATTATGCCCTGGAACTTTCCTTACTGGCAGGTGTTTCGTGCTATGGGCCCCATACTCATGGCGGGGAATGCCATGGTGCTGAAACACGCATCAAATGTTACAGGTTGTGCCAAAGCGATCGAGAAAGTATTGAAAGATGCGGGTGCGCCAAAAGGCTTGTTTCACACATTGGTAGTACCGGGTGCACAGGTTGAGCCTGTAATTAAACATCCCGCCATTGCAGCAGTTACTTTAACGGGTAGTACAGACGCAGGCAAGAAAGTAGCATCGGTTGCGGCAGCACATATTAAAAAGCAGGTGTTGGAACTGGGCGGTAGCGATGCATATATTGTGTTGGAAGATGCGGATATGGAACTTGCCGTAGAGACCTGTGTAAGAGGCCGTTTGGTGAACACAGGGCAGAGTTGTGTATGCGCTAAAAGGTTCATTGTTGAGAAGTCTGTAAGAAAAGAGTTTGAGCAGAAGATGACGGAGCAAATGGAAGCCTCGACTTATGGAGCCCCTATGGATAAGAATAACAGGATAGGCCCCATGTCGCGCAAAGACCTGCGGGACGAATTGCATAAGCAGGTGCAGGACAGTATAGCCAAAGGGGCGAAACTATTATGTGGTGGCTATATTCCCGAAGGCGATGGTGCTTATTATCCACCTACGGTATTAACCAATGTGAAGAAAGGTATGCCTGCATATGATGAAGAACTTTTTGGGCCTGTCGCGGCTATCATCGAAGCTAAAGATGAAGAGCACGCCATTAAGCTCGCCAACGACAGTATTTATGGCCTGGGCAGCGGTATATTCTCTAAAAACGTTAAAAAAGCGGAGAAAATTGCAGCAACACAAATACAAGCGGGCAATTGCTTCGTAAATGCTTTTGTACATTCTGACCCGCGCCTGCCTTTTGGTGGTGTGAAACAAAGCGGTTATGGAAGAGAATTAAGTATATTTGGAATACGGGAATTTACGAATGTAAAAACCGTATTTATAAAATAACGGGTATATGACGAAGGAAAAAGTACTGGATGTAATAAAGGATATGCCAAAGGACTTTCAGTTAGACGAACTAATTGAGAGGCTGATGTTTATTGAAAAAGTAGAAGAGGGGATCAGGCAGGTTAACGAAGGGCAGGCAGTCTCACATGAAGATGTGAAAAAAATTGTCAGCGAATGGCGCAGGTAAAGTGGTCACCTTTGGCTGTACGTGAGTTAGAGGCTATATACGAGTACATCTCAGTAGATTCAGAATTATATGCATCTAATATGGTTGACCGGATTATATCAAGAGCTGATATTCTTGAGTCTCATGTTTTAATAGGTAGGGTAGTGCCTGAGTTTGGTAAACCTTACATAAGGGAATTGATTGAAGGAAGCTACAGGATAGTTTACCTGGTGGAAGATGAAGATAATGTCGCTATAGTTCATATCCATCATCAATCAAGAATGTTGAATATTCTTTAGATATGATTACCCGTCTTCTTGCAACTGTTTGCATCTTATTTTTTTCTGCCACATCTTTGAGCGCACAGAACAGTAAACACATGTACACATATCTTGCTTTAGGCGATTCTTATACTATTGGCGAACAGGTAGAGGCGAAGGATAACTTTCCGCACCAGTCAGTTGCGTTACTTAATAAGGCAGGGTACGATGTAGCTGAACCTGAAATAATTGCCGTTACCGGCTGGACAACGGATGAACTGGCAGCGGCTATTAAAGCTGAGCATATTACAGGCACATACTCATTTGTTACATTGCTGATAGGTGTGAACAACCAATATCGTGGCCGGAGTGTAGAGAACTACAGGGAAGAGTACACCCAGTTACTGGAACAGGCCATTGATTTTGCCGGGGGTGATCCTGCTAAGGTGTTTGTGCTCTCTATTCCCGATTGGGGTGTAACGCCATTTGCCGAAGGACGCGACCGTGAAAAGATAGCCGAAGAGATAGACGCCTACAATGCTGCGAAAGAAGAAATTACCAAAGCACACAAATGCCATTGGCTGGAAATAACACATAGCACCCGGGAACATGGTACAGACGAATCTTATTTAGTAGGTGATAAACTACATTATTCCGGTAAGGAGTATAAAGTGTGGGCTGAGCAGTTAGTGCCAATGATTGAAAAACAATTACGATAACCATGTATCAGAATAAACAAAACAAATATGGTAAGTACCAATGCCCATGTTGTGGATACTATACTTTTGAAGAGCCGATAGAGAACCACTTTGATATTTGTGATGTATGTTGCTGGGAAGATGACGGAGTACAACTTCATGACCCTGATTTTTGGGGCGGTGCTAATAGCGTAAGTTTAAATGAAGCTCGTGAAAATTTTAAAAAATTTGGTGCTAGTGATGAGAGATGTATTGATTCTGTAAGGCCACCAAGGTTTGATGAGTATGAGTAAACGGTATCTATTTCAACCCCTCAAATAACCTGTCCAGCTTCTCTTTTTTTAATATCTTCTGCCATGTTTTACCTGTAGCTACAAGGCGGTCGCCAACATGGGCAGTATAATCTACAACTACTTCGTTTCGTTTTACTTCAGTTAGCGTTGCAACAAAAACAACCTCCTGCCCCATAAGAGCAGGGGAGTGGTGTGCAACAGTGATACCTGTTCCTATGCCTTCTTCACCTGCTTCTTTCATCTCCAGTACAAACAGTCTGCCCGCCCATTCGGCATCGCGGGCAATGGAGAAGGTGGAGTACACATTATGTACTTCTCCCGTAGGGAAGGCAGCCTTATCGGCTTCGGTCACAGTATGGCGATACTCCTTGGTATCACCTGTAGCAAAGGGATTCACCATAAGTACAAAATAATATAAATCTCCACCATAATTACATATATGGCTTTTATATTTCGTTAACAGCCATTTTCGTACCTTTGTAACACTTTGAGGCGTTTCTTGACTATACCGCTTTTATTCATCTATATCATTGCCGTATCGGGCGTGAAGATAGAACTGCACTACTGCGGCCATAACCTGGAGTCGTGGAATATGTTCACGAAGAGTGACGGTTGCAACGATGATAAGTGTACAGACGAAGCGGATGACGATGGCTGTTGTAAGAATGAAGTGGTGATAGCCAAAGTGGTGAACGACCAGAACTCAGCGCAGCAAATAGTACTCAAATTAACCCCCGTTATTCAGAGTGCGGTATTACACGATTATCCTGAACTGCCTCAACCTGTATTATATGGCGAGACCGGCCATGTGGCATATACACCCAATGCTCCGCCGGGGTTGTGGCAGGATATACCTTTATATAAATTACATTCCAATCTTACTTATTACGGTTAATGTCATTGCTGCATCTTCTATGGTGTAAGTATTTGAATGACATTTTTTATTTTTAAATCGTAATAATATGAAATACATAATAATTTTAATTTCCGTTGTGTTCAGTTCTTTGACTGTTCACGCACAGGATAAAGATATAAAGACAGAAAAGCTGCTGGTAAGCGGTAATTGCGAGATGTGCGAAAAACGCATCGAAAAGGCAGCTTATGTAAAAGGTGTAAAACGTGCTGAATGGGATAAGGATAAGCACGAGCTGACCGTTACGTACAAGCCGTCAAAAACTTCAAAAGAAGAAATATTGAAGAGCGTAGCCGAAGCCGGTTACGACTCAGAAGCTTTTACTGCTTCAGAGGACGCATACGAAAAACTGCCTGAGTGTTGCCACTACAGAACAGCTACATGTAACCATTAAAATAGTACCGGATGAAGTTTTTGAAGAACATCGTTACGGTGCTGTACCTGCCTGCAATGTTGTTGAGTGCCTCCGGCATTTACGCGCAGGACAGGTCGGTATATGGTGCCGTTTTCGAAGAAATAAAAGGAGTGAAAACACCCCTTCCCGGTGCTGTGATTAAGATACCGGGATATGATATAGGTACGCAATCGGATATAGATGGCAATTACAGGCTGTCAGTTCCCGAAGAGGCAAACAGTATCGTGTTTGAACATCTGAGTCATGTAAATGATACGATACACCTTGATGGGGGACCACAAAATATATCCGTTGTGCTCAGAGGTACCCGCCAACTGGACGAAGTAGAGGTTACTTACCGTAAAAAGGGCAATGAGATAGGGCTGCTGGATACCCGCAAATCAGAATTGATAAGTGAGCGTGAATTACTCAAGGCGGCTTGTTGTAACCTGAGTGAAAGTTTTGAGACCACGCCCTCTGTTGACGTGTCATTTACCGATGCCGTTTCGGGCTACAAACAGATACAGATGCTCGGATTGGCCGGGCCATATACACTTATAACGCGTGAGAATATCCCTGATGTACGAGGGTTGTCTGCCGTTACAGGGTTGACGTTTACGCCCGGTACATGGATTGAGGGTATGCAGCTGAGCAAAGGCACGGGTAGTGTGGTGAACGGTTACGAGAGTGTTGCAGGTCAGATCAATATAGAACTGCGGAAACCTTTCGAAGAAAAAGAACCACGCCTGTACCTGAATGCATACCAAAACTACCAGGGCCGCTCTGAGGGTAATGTTGTATATAAACATATATTCAATAAAAAACTATCTACTAACCTGATGCTGCACGGCAGCTCGCGCTGGCGCAGGGTAGATATGAATAGTGATGGTTTTATGGACCAGCCGCAAAACAACCAGTTTGTTGGATTGAACCGTTGGTTCTATTTCGGACCCAAGGGCTTTGAAGTGCAGGCAGGTGTTAAGGTAGTAAACCTGGACCAGCTTGGAGGTCAATTGAATTATCAGAATGGCACAGAGCAGGTAGCAGGTAACCCCTGGGGATTTAAAATGCACACAAAACGTATAGAGGGCTGGGCAAAAATAGGTAAGGTCTTCCCCGAAAAGAAAGGTACCAGCACAGGCTTGCAACTTTCGGGTGTGCACCACCAGCAGGATGCACTGTATGGCAATCGTAATTACGATGCCACGCAGAATACCTTCTATGCCAACTGGATATTCCAGACACTTATCAGCAACACGAATCATGTTATAAAAGGAGGGTTGAGCAGCCTGGTAGATAATTACAATGAGCGTTTTGAAAATACCACTTTCACACGCAACGAGGTGGTGCCGGGGGCTTTTGTTGAGTATGCCTATAATTATCTCACCAAGTTCAACCTTATAGCCGGGATACGTGGCGATTATCACAACCTTTTTGGTGCGTTTGTTACACCAAGGTTGCACGTACGTTATGCACCATTCAAGCGTACAGCCATCAGGGCGTCTGTTGGCCGTGCACAACGTACTGCCAATATCCTGGCCGAAAATATCGGTTATATGGCATCAGCACGTAGTTTTCAGTTCCTGGGTACGGACTCAAAACTACCGTATGGATTGAAACCTGAAATAGCGTGGAACTACGGTGTGAACCTGACACAAAAGTTCAGGCTCAATTATCGTGATGGTGCATTCTCAGCTGATTATTATTATACTGATTTTCAAAACCAGGTAGTAGTTGACGTTGAGAAATATAACCTTGTCAGGTTTTACAATTTGCAGGGCATGTCTTTTGCAAATAGTTTACAGGGACAACTTGACTACGAACCCATCGTTCGTTTAGATGTACGATTGGCATATCGTTGGTATGACGTTAAAACAACCTATGGTGGGGTATTGAAAGAGCGCCCGTTGATTGCGAAGCATCGAGCCTTTGTTAACCTCGGGTATGAAACAAGGAACACCTGGCGCCTTGATTATACTGTACAATGGGTGGGTACCAAACGTGTCCCTGCTTTGCACAATCATCTTACAGGTGTTACATCTGTAGATGTGGCTTCTCCGTCTTTCTTCCAGATGAATGCACAGATAAGCAAAACATGGAATGAAGTATTTGAAATATATGCCGGGGGTGAAAACCTGGCAAACTTTATGCAGCATAGGCCAATAATAGGGTCTGATGCCCCGTATGATCCAGGTTTTGATGCCTCCATGGTTTGGGGGCCGGTTATGGGGCGTAATATCTATGCCGGAGTACGTTGGAAGTTGAGATAAACGCAATCAATGTTTTAAGGCGGGGCATATGCCCCGCCTTTTATATTTTTATGGTATGAATACTGAACAGCTTCGTGAATTTTGCCTCAGCCTTAAAGGAGTAGAGGAGGGCATAAAATGGGAAGATCACCTTTGTTTTACGTTGGCGGAGAAGATATTCTGCATTACAGGCTTCGGCGATAATGATGGCGTTAGTTTTAAAGTTAGTCCTGACGATTTTGCATTACTTACAGAGCGTGAAAGAATAACCCAGGCACGGTATTTTGCAAAGAACCAGTGGGTAAGTGTTGAAACACGGGGAAAGCTCAGGAATCATGAATGGAAAGAATATCTTGAAAAGTCCTACCTACTGGTAAAATCAAAACTGACGAAGAAGCTACAGAAAGAAATAGATGAGCTATAATAGTAAAGCCCCGCAATTGCGGGGCTTTACTATTAGCATTGTAACGTCAGTTACTATTGAAAGTTGCTGTTATCAATGCCTTTGTTGATCTCAACAGACTCAACATTAGCTGTAATTGTTTGTCCTTGTACGTTAGTAACAAGCTTGTGAGGGATGAAATAGCCATTGCCGGCGTCTTTATAATCACTCAGGTCTGTAGTGCCTTCTTCTGCCGAAACAGTTTGTATCAGGTAGCCTGTCTGGGTGTCATAATATTCGGTGGTCTTCTTACCGTTATCACTTACTTCCAGTTTGTAGGCTTCTTTACCGTTTACTGTCTCCATACCTTTTAATTCCCTGGTGATACCATACTTCTCAGGTGTCAGGTCGGCATAGATGTCAGCTTCTTGCTTAGCCCTTACGAGGTCATCTCCGCTTAGTTCTTTTTTCTGGCCACCTGCTTCCATATAGCCTTTAGTGCCATCAAATACTTGTTTTTGCAGCACCATGCCCATACCTTCTATCTTTACGTTGTAGTTAAGCGGAGCTTTCTTCATTTCTGTAATAGTAATCGGAATTTCCTGGCCTGCTACGGCGAATGTTCCTTTGCTTACGGTCTTGATATCTTTGATAGACTTGATCGTTTTTTCACCACCTATTGCCCTGATATAGTTCTTCATAACAGTAGCGGCATTCATGCCATCAGGAGCAGCCTTAGCTACAGTTTCTTTAAAAGGATTACCATAATTGTCATACAGGTCTAATTTACCGTCTGCATCAAAACGCTCCAGCCCCTTTGCTACGTCATCTTTGCTACCTACAACAATGATGTGTGCTTTGTCAGGATGGATGTATTTCTTAGCTATCATCTGAACATCTTCCGGAGTTACAGCGCTCAGGTTTTTCAGGTAGTTAGTATAATAGTCTTTAGGCATGTTGTAGCGCTCGATATTAATAGCATATTGTGCAACGGTCTGAGGGCTTTCCAGTCCTATCGCAAATCCGCCCGACATGTATTTGATCTGGTCTTGCAGTGCTTCATTAGATATCTTCTCGTCGTTCATGCGCTTCATCTCAGCCAGTATCTCAGCAACAGAGCTGTCTGTTACAGCATTGCGGCATTTTGCGTAAGCTGTAAAATTACCTTTCAACTCGTCCTGGGAAATTGAAGAATAAGAACCATAGGTCCAGGCATGTTTTTCGCGCAGGTTCATGAACAGGCGACCCATTGAGCCACCTCCAAGAATTGCATTAGTTACTTTAGCTTTTACTACATCCGGGCTACCTGGTAGCAAGTCTATCGGGTATGTTACGTTGATAACACTTTGCACAGCCTCCGGGCGTGGTACTAATGCTACTTGTGTAGTAGTTGGTGCAGCCGGGTTCGGGTACTTGGTTACAGGTACCTCACCTTTTTGCCATGCACCAAAGTACTTTTCTATCAGCGGTTTTACTTCTTTAAGCGTAACATCACCCACAACAGCCATGTAAGCAACGTTTGGCCTGTAGTATGTTTTGTAGTATTCGTTACATTTTGCCAGGGTTACATTGTCCACTGTTTTTTCATTAGGTACTTCACCGTAAGGGTGGTTGGCACCATAGTTCAGTACCGATGTAACGTTGTTCAGCATGTCGTCCGGCTCATTCTTACTAGCCTGCAGGCCTGATAGGGTGCGTTTCTTTACCTTTTCAACTTCATCTTGTTTGAAGTCTGCATTCATTGCGATATCGCTCATCAGCTCCAGTAATGTATTCTGGTGCTTTTTCAGGCTTTGTCCGAACATGCCTCTTGAGTTGGCATTGATACGCGCACCTATAAAGTCGATCTCTTTATTGAGCTGATCTTTGCTACGTGTTTTGGTACCTGCTGTCAGCAATTCTGATAAAAATGTGCTGTAACCGGCCATTTCGCCTTCCATTTCAGGGTATATGTCAAGCTGTATGCTTGCGCTTACCAACGGAAGTTTGTGGTTCTCTACCACGAAAACTTTAAGGCCGTTTGGTAATACGAAACTTTCGGTTTTGCCTAATTTTATTTCAGGTGCTGGTCCCGGTTTAGGACGTACGCTACGATCCAGGTCACCTTTTTTGGTACCGGTCACGGTAGCCACCTGGTATTGTTGAGCACTTGCATTGATGGCCAGTGCTACGGTTAATATAAAGAGAGATAACTTTTTCATATCTGGTTATTTGTATTGAAGCTGTTTAATGAATGTTGTTGATTAACCTTTCTTTTGTTCAGATTTAGGTAAATAATAAACTACCAGCCTGTTTTCTTTTGTGAAATATTTTTTCGCAACACGCTTCAGATCCTCTTTTGTTATTTTTGTGTAATGGTCCAGCTCTGTATTGATCAGGTTGGCATCGTGGAAGTAGGTATAGTAAGTGGCCAGGTTCTCCGCTATACCCACTACACGTTGGTTCTGGGTAACAAAGTCGTTCTCTGCCTGGTTGATCAGTTTTTTGAATTCCTCATCACCTATCTCACCATTCTTTACTTTTTCTATTTCAGCAAGCATAGACTCTTCTAGAGCAGAAGGTTGTACACCAGCATTGGTGATACCGAACATGAAAGCCATACCCGGATCTTCGTTAGGCAGCATAAAGGCGCCTACAGCCAACGCTTTTTGCTCTTTGTCTACCAGTTCCTTCTGAAAACGCGAACTCTGCCCTTGTGACAACATTTGTGTCAGCAACGAAAGAGCATACCAGTCATCATTACCCATTTCAGGAGTATGGTAAGCTATTACTACTGCCGGTAACTGAATGTTGTCATAAAATTCAACACGTTTCTCAGCTTTCTGTGCAGGCTCTACTTCTGTAGGGCGGGGAACAGCTTTGGTACCCTTAGGTATGCCTGAGAAATATTTATCAATAAATGCCTTGGTCTGGGTAATGTCCAGGTCGCCGGCTATAGAAAGGGTAGCGTTGTTGGGCACGTAGAACGTTTTATAGAAGTCCATGAACTCGCTGATCTTGGCCTGGTCTATGTACTGTTCTTTACCTATCGGCGACCAGCGGTATGGATGCACAGTATACGCGTTCTCAAATACAACGTTCAGCAGTTGGCCATAAGGCGTATTATCGTAGCGCTGTTTCTTTTCTTCTTTTACCACTTTGCGCTGTGTTTCTACGCCTGTTTCGTCAATTTTGGCGTGCAGCATACGCTCCGATTCCATCCACAAAGCCAGCTCCAGTTGGTTAGATGGTAATACTTCATAATAGAAGGTGCGGTCCTGCGAGGTGTTAGCGTTAATTTGTCCTCCGGCACTTTGTACCAGTTTCATGTACTCGCCACGGTCAATGTTCTCACTACCCTCAAACAACAGGTGCTCGAAAAAGTGCGCGAAACCCGTACGTTCCGGGTCTTCGTTCTTAGAACCAACGTGATACATTACCGACACGGCGACAATCGGTGTAGAGTGATCTTCGTGCAGGATCACGTGTAACCCGTTAGGCAAGTCGTATTCGGTAAATTTGATATTACCTTTTGCGTCTGCATTCTGGGCCAGCAGGCCTGCGCTCATCAAAAGCGGGAAAAAAGCTTTAAGCTTCATAGATAAAATATATTATTGTTTCAGTCACAAAAATAAGGTTTCATATGGGATAGGCTAATGTTAAAGTCCTTTTTTGAAATTAATTTCACCCGAATTCTCACCCTGTTTATGCATTTTTGCACAAAATTTTCAAAGAATGATAGATACGGTATTGTTTGATATGGATGGTTTGTTACTGGATACTGAACCTCTCTGGGGCGAAAGTATGCTACGAGTGGCGCTTAAACATAAAATTCCTGTAACGGCAGATAAGTTCAAAGAAACCACGGGGTTACGTATATACGAGGTGACAGATTACTGGGCAATAAAATACCCATGGCAGGGAGCTGCTGCACAGTTGGTGGCCGATGAGATACTGGATGATATCATTGAATTGTCTAAACAAAGGGGCAGGGTAATGCCGGGTGTTATTAAAACCCTGCAGTTACTGAAAAGTAATAATTATAAAACAGGGCTTGCATCGTCATCACCCTCTCGAATGATAGATGAACTGATCACGCATTTTGATTTGAAACAATATTTTGATGTAATTACTTCTGCCGATGTGGTAGAATTGGGCAAACCGCATCCCGCTGTTTTCCTGCATGCGGCAAAGTCGTTAGGGTCTGACCCATTAAATTGTGTAGTACTGGAAGATTCTATCAATGGATTACTGGCAGGTAAATCGGCTCGCATGAAAGTGATCATGGTGCCCGATGTATTACATTTTCACAAACCTGAGTTCATGCTGGGTGATGCCAAACTTACCAGCCTCGAAGAATTTGACCTGGAATTGCTGAAGGCATTGTAATGAGTGGTGTTAACTCCTGGTCAGCACGCCATTGATCAAGGTAAATGATATACCGGCATTCAGCATTATTTCATAACGGTAATTTCTGTCCATGCCATTATACCTGAATATAGCTTCGTGCGAGTCCATTTGCAGCTTCCGGCCTTCCAGCCTGATGTAGGACTGCTTATTAGGCCTGAACTCCAGCCCCGTTGTTATACCCCAAAGCATGAAACCCATTCTATGTCCTGTTGCATCGGTTATTATTTTCGATACCAGTCCATTGGGGTCGTGGAATATTTCACCTCTTGTATACACGCCCCAATGGTCATCGGTATAATAGCCAACTGTTGCCAGTCCGCTGTACATCAGTGCTGCATTGGCCCTGTTAACTAAGTTGGCATGACGTTCCGTGAAAAAGTCTCCTCCTATCTGTAGTTTTATGTTTCCTTCGCGGTAGTTGATATACATGTTATTGGCGAACATGGTTTTACTGATGGTAACGCTATCCGGCGCATCATTGCCAAGGTAATTTGTATAGCCTATGCTCAATGCTTCATTTACAGTATAGTTAACGGCCATGCCCACTGATTTGCGGTGGTTGTTATCGGCATACAGGCCATAACCATTCAGCAGGTACAGGCTTATTTCCCATTGGTCATGAGCGGTATAGTTCAGTCTTGCTGCTGCCTGGTAGTATGGTTCATGAAAAGTACCTACAGTTACAGAACTGGTAATATTCTCGCAAGGCAATAATAACTCTGTCCCGAAGTGCGTACGGAAGAAGCCCACATCTACCCAAAGATTTTTATAGATGCGAAAACCTCCATGTGCCTCCTGTACCAGGTTGTAGGTAGATGACCATGTGCTGCGGGCTATATCTCCCACATGTATGGTAGCCAGCTCACGTATCCGCTTGCCATCAAATTTTGAGGATACCTGTAGGGTGTTCAGGCCTATGGAGTTGCTTACCGGCGATGTGGTAGGGAATTGCTGAAAATCGCCCGGTCCGGTTGAGTCTGTATAGTAGGCATAGTACATATCCATGTATGCAGAAAGAGAGTATGTGGCAACGGTATCCGTTCCCTGTGCCATGCTGAAAAGCGGCAAGAGAAATAGAAATACAAATAAACAGGAAAGTGGGGTATTTATCCTGGTCATGTTCTTTTAAGCGAACTAATCGCGGATAAACATATGGATATTATTCATTATTTTCAATGGGGTTTTTAGGTACTTGGTGGATTTTTACTTGTCCTTCCCCAACCACTCATCTGTAAAGTGCCGTGTGCTTTTATCCTGTGCGAATTTTTCTTTGTTGTATTCATCTGATCGGTTTTTAGGTATGGATAAACTGTTCCAGTCGCCGTTCTTCAACAACTTCGACGCGTAAACTATTTGTCCTACATGGTAGCTATAGTGGGCTATCTGCCTGTTGATGGCCTCCAGTACGGTATGCCCTTCGTTACGTATATACACGATCATGCCCAGGTCGTTGTCAGTGATGCTGCCCAGCGCGTTGAACAGGCATTGCCAGCCTTCTTCCCATTTCTGCATCATGGCTTCGCGGGTCTGTATATCATTCTCAAACTCAGCATCACGTTCGCGCCATGGTTTTTCGCCATCAGTGGTCAGGAAGTCGGTCCACCTGCTCATCATATTGCCCCACATATGTTTCACAATGGTGGCTATACTGTTGCTGTCTTCATTCAGTTGTACAAACAGGCGGTCGTCAGCTACCTGTGCCATCGCCTTTTCGCCAAGGGCTTTGTAATAGTTGAATTGCCTGTCTATACTTTTTAAATAGCCTAAGTCTGCCATCTTCTTAATGTTTTTATTCGTCTAAGTATATGCCCGGCCTGCTTATCTCCATCCAGCGTGTCGGTTCTGCTATAGGCTCAAAACCATAGCGTGTGTACAGGCTGTGGGCGTCTAAAGTTCCTAAAAATATTTTTCTCAGTCGTGTCACCCATTCCATCCCGAGTAGTATTTCCATCATCTTCTTGCTAAGCCCCTGCCCGCGGTGTTCTTCTTCAATATACACATCTGCCAGGTAGGCAATGGTAGTATAGTCTGTTATCAGTCTTGCATAACCCACCTGTATACCATCTTTCAATACACCGATGCAAAATGAATTGTCAAACCCTCCCTTTACAACCTCAAAAGGTATGTCCTTCACCCAATACGATTTTTCCGACAGCCATTTGTGAATTGCTTCCACCTGCATGAGGTTTTTGTCTGTTGTCAGCAGGTAGCCGTTGTATGGTATGTGCACCGGTGTGTGCATATGTGATTATATTACAGTGTTCCAATTGTATTTATCAGGGGCTTCACCGTTCCTTATAGCATTCAGTGCGTCTTTCAGTTTGTGTGCTATAGAATCATCACCTATGTAGCAATTATAATCTGTGTCTCCAATGCCTATTGCCTCAATAGGTGCTACCACTGCTGCAGTACCTGCTCCGAATGCTTCTACGCGCTTGCCTTTTTCCAGTGCGTCTTTTATCTCCCTGTGTGTTACCGGGCGCACAGCTACGTGCATGCCCATATCTTCGGCAAGGGCCAGTAGCGAGTCTCTTGTTACACCGTCCAGTATCGTTCCTCCTAATGGCGGTGTTACCAGTACCTCATCCATATAGAACATCAGGTTCATTGTTCCTGACTCCTCAATGTATTCATGCCTGCGGCTGTCTGTCCACATTACCTGGTCGTAGCCGGCTTGCTGTGCTTTGCGTGCCGGGTAGTAGGCCCCGCCATAGTTACCGCCGCACTTGGCAAAACCTGTACCGCCAAATGCGGCCCTGCTGTACTGCTCTTCTACTTTTACACGCAACGGTTTGGCGTAGTATTGGTACGCAGGTGTACATACGATCATGAATATATAGTTGTCAGATATTTTAACACCCAGCCTTTCTTCTGATGCTATCATGAACGGGCGGATGTATAAAGAACCATCCTCATCTTCAGGTATCCATGCCGCATCCAGTTGCACCAGCTGCTTCAGTGCTTCCTGGAAAAGTGTTTCAGGTACAGCCGGCATACACATCCTGTCCAGCGATTTGCAGAAACGGTCATAGTGTTTGTCTGCCCTGAATATATTGATGCGGCCATCCGCCATTTTAAAAGCTTTCATACCTTCAAATACGGTTTGCCCATAGTGCAGGCACAAGGCTATGGGACTCATACTCAGGTTCTCAAACGGCACTATACGACTGTTGCTCCATCCGCCATTGCTGTACTCTGATATGAACATATGGTCGGTAGGCGTTATGCCGAATGGTATGGACTTCGTGTCTTTTACCTGTTTTTGTTCCTTTTCTGTTATCGTTATCATACTGCTTCTTTTTTTACTCATAAACAATTTTTACTCCGCCACTGCTATTTCAGGTTGCAGGGCGGCTGCTTGTGTCATTTTTTGTTTCTGTTTCCGGTATCCTGCATTTACAAGATACACACCTGATACTATTCCTGCAAAGGACAACCCCGTAAACCAGGTAAGCCTTTCACCCATGATAAAATAGCCCAGTATCACGGCTACCAGTGGGTTAACGTAGGCATATAGTGTAACAATACCTACAGGTAATACTTTCAGTGCAAACATATAGGCAGTAAATGCCAGGAACGAGCCCACTATGATAAGGTAGGCCATTGCCTTCAATGCATCGGGTTGAAACGGTTCGAAGTTATCATAGCTGTCTATCGCGGGACTGAGTAGTAACAGGAAAAATCCACCGAAGAACAACTGCATAGCTGCATTGAATATCGGGTTCTTTACGCCTGCCAGCTGTTTGCTTTTTATACTGCCGAATGCCCAGCTCATAGTACCTATAAATATGGCTATCATGCCCCAGAAGTAAACAGGGTTAGCCAGGTCGGCCAGGTTGTCTCTGAATATTAATGCGACACCGCCCATAGCCAGCAACAACCCCGTAACGATCATCGGGTTCACTTTGTCATCTCTTACCATGAATATATTCAGCATCACGGCATTCAGCGGCATCATCGAGCAGATGAGTGCTGCCACGCCGCTGGGTACGGTCTTTTCAGAATAAGATACTATACCATTACCCACCGTTATCATGAAAAAGCCGATCATCATATTCATCAGTATGGTTCTTCGTGATATATCGGCCTTTTTATATACCGCTATGGCAAATACCGCCATCAAAGTCCCCGCTATAACTTGCCTTAAACCGGCAAACAGGAAGGCGGGGTAGTGCATCACGGCTATGCGTATGGCGAGGTATGTGGTGCCCCAGGCTATGCTCAGGAAGGCTATTGCAATATATGCTTTGGTGTTGTTATTCATCTGATACCGCAAATATCAGCCAATTTTCAAAACCAAAACAGATACAATTTTTTATTTTTAGACCATAACAGTTTATTTTTATGTTATGAAGAACGATAAAGGTAACCACCTGTATATAGCCATAGCTGAGGATATAGAACAGCGCATTATGAGTAACGTACTACCCATTGGCGAAAAGCTGCCCAGCGTGCGTGCCCTGAGCAAGATGCATGATGTGAGCATGAGTACCAGCCTACAGGCTTATTACCACCTGGAGGGCAAAGGGCTGATAGAGGCAAGGCCGCAATCAGGATATTTCGTTCGGTTCAATCCCTCCCGTTTCCCTAAAAAGGTAGAGAAGAGTAACCCTAGTCTTACGGCGAAAGCCAAGAGCGTGGAGGCCATCATTTCAGAAGTGTATGACGATTTCGCCATGCCGGATACCACACGTTTTTCACTCAGTGTTCCCGCACCGGAGTTATTGCCTATAGCCAAGCTAAACAAAGCTATGGTGCAGGCTATGCGCGAACTGCCCGCCAGTGGTACTTCATACGAAACGATACAGGGTAATGAGTCGTTGCGCAGGCAGATTGCCAAATCATCTATAGAGTGGGGCGGCCATTTGCAACCTGATGATATTATTACTACTGCGGGATGTATGAATGCCATTGCTTATTGCCTGCTGTCACTTACCAAACCGGGTGATATCATTGCCGTAGAAAGCCCTACTTATTTTGGCGTACTCCGTTTTGCGGAAAGCATAGGCCTGAAGGTGTTGGAGTTGCCAACAGACCCCGACACGGGTGTAGACCCCGCCGACCTGGAAAAAGCACTGAATAAGTATGATATCAAAGCTTGTTTCTTTGTTACCAACTTCAGCAACCCCCTCGGCTACTGTATGCCCGATGACCAGAAGGAAGCGCTGGTAAAACTGCTGGCCAAACATGGTGTGCCACTTATTGAAGATGACCTGTATGGTGATGTATACTTTGGTAAACAACGCCCCCGATCCTGCAAGAGTTTTGATGAAGAAGGCAATGTGCTTTGGTGTGGTTCAATATCCAAGACGCTTGCACCGGGTTTCAGGGTAGGCTGGGTAGCACCCGGCAAGTACCATAAAAAGATCAAGCGCCTGAAATTATACAACAGTATTACGTCGGCCACACCACAGCAGGCGGCAATAGCCAACTTTATGGCAGAGGGGCGCTACCACCACCATATGCGTAAACTACGGCAGACACTACATGCCAACGGGCTGCAATTCATCCGTGCGATTGATGAATATTTTCCCGAAGGTATTAAGATGAACAGCCCGCAGGGTGGGTATATCCTATGGCTGGAACTGGATAAAAAGATAGATACCTACAACCTGTACCGCGAAGCCATACAACACAAAATAAGCATCGCCCCGGGTACTATGTTTACCCTGCAGGAAAGGTACGGCAATTGTATGCGCATCAGCTACGGTATGCCATGGGATGATAAAGTAGACAAAGCCCTTAAAACACTGGGTAGACTTGTTAAGGGGATGATGTAAAAATATTTGTGATACCTTCGCAACCCAACAATAACACATGCCTGAATTAGTTATCAACCGTTCGTCCGATTTTATCAATAAGTACAAAGACATCAAAATAATGGTGGACGGCAATGCCATTGGCACTATAGCTGATGGGGAAACAAAAGTATTTACCATACCCGCAGGTGAACATACTATAAGAGCCAAAATGGACTGGCGAGGCAGTGTTGAAAGAAAGCTAACGGTTAAGGAAAGTGGTAAAGTGACGTTTAAACTGGCAGGCTTTAAAGGACAAAAGCTGACATTGATACTGCTGGCAATAGCTGTTCTGTCCACCTTTGTATTGCCCCGGAGTACCGAGGTTTATATCCGTTCAGGTATATTATTGGTTTGTGTGGGTAGTATACTCGGCTATATGTCTTACCTCTATACTTTTGGCCGCAACAAGTACCTTACATTAGAACAGGAATAAAACTATTGCTTCTTTTTAGTGAACTTATAATGCGTCTGCCCGAACCCGGCAGCCTTGTAAAATTCATGCGATTCCGTTCTGCGAAAACCACTGGCTACCTCCAGCATATCATATTCTTTATCAGCTAAAATACCTTCAAGGTGTGCTACCAGCAGCTTACCTATTCCTTTGCCCCTGTATGCTGTGTCAACAAACAGCTCCTGTATTTCGTACACATAATTAAGGTGGTGCAGCAGCAACTGCCCGTGACAACTCAGGTAACCAACAGGTACACCATTATCAATAGCAAGCAGGTAATGATACTTACTGTTGCCGATGTTCTCGGTATAATACTCCCCGAAAAGCACCCTGTCAAATACCATGTCTTCCAGCTCGCAAACAAAGCGGTACACGTTGTCAACATCAGCGGCAGTGGCTTTTCTTATCTGTATGTTACTCATATGTTATCGTATGCTAATTTACATGTTCCCCATCCATGTACATCATTGCATTAGTAATTTTTTTTTTTAATATCAAGGTGAAAAACACCCTATAACAGGTAAGGTATAATGAGTATGTTTATGCTATCAAAATACACATACAATGATGAGGAGCATAACTATCACTTTTTGCCTGTTATTTACAATTGCGGCGTCAGCTCAAACACCCATACTGAAACTTGACTACAGCAAGACGGATGGTAGTCAGAAGTCTGACAGGTCATATGCGTTGTTCAATTCAGGGCCAAAAGCAGATTTTAGTCCCACCTCGCTCAATAAATATATTTACGACCAGGGTACATTCGATGTATTACGTTCCGTATCGGTGCAAACATTGGGTAGTGCTACACATATCTATTCAGAGTTTGGCAGTTTTTTGTTCGGCCCGGTGCGTATGGGTATCGGCGGTTCGTTCTCTACCACGGGCGATACAACCGAAGACGCAGCTATTGCTACCAGCCTGGAGCGTATCATGAATGCGGGCGGTTCGCTCAATTTCAATTTCCTGATGCCTTTGTATTTTCACCGCTCTGCCAATGACCAGTTGCATTTCGGTTTTTTTGCACAAACCGTTTGGGGTATTAACCCGAATATAAATGATAGCACGGGACAAACATCCTATGCCTCATCCGACCTCAATTTTATCAACCACACAGGTCTGGCTATGCAGCTCTACATCAGCAGCAACAACCAGAAAGCAAGACTGTATTTCGAAGTGCCGGTACATTATGTATGGGGCAACTCGGCGGCTGAATTACATATACCTGATTATACGGCTATCAAGTTAAAGGCCGGCGTCATTATAGTCGATATGATCAGCTTCTATATTTCAGGGCCTTTATATGCTACTACCGGCAGGGTACAACGTGCGCCTTTTGCCATGTCTGTACAGGTGTCGCCATCTGTTATCGCCAAGCAACTCAATGCTAAGTAGGAATACTTTATTCGTATTTGGTAACTTTAGCAAATGGCAGGATATGGCACATTGCTGATGGTTATGCTTGTAGCGTTGAACACTATTTCGGCGCAACCGGGTGTAGAGGGAAAAGATGACAACGGATTCGCCTCGCCCGAACTGAAGGCAAAAATTAAAGAGGTAAACGCTCTTGCTATACCAACCGCTGAGAATGCAGCCTTTCGTCATTATGATCTGGCTGTAATGTATAATGCAAAGAACGATGAGGAGAACACAAGCAGGCATATGCTGGCAATACCTCCATATATCCTCATGTTTCGCGGGCTGAGTCCTTCGGGTATGGATGCGTTCCTGCAGAAGTTCAGGTTGAAAAATGAGGTTAAGGATACGATAAAAAAACGTTTTGCTGCCGCGTATAACGCTCCACACCCGGCTGAGTATGATTCATTCAGCAAATACTATTTCAATATTATATCACTGAAACATGTGTTGGATTCTGTTCCGGGACCATACAGGGCAGATGTAGAGCAGCAGTTGCATATTGCTGATTCTGTCCAATCCATTTTCCTGCGTGAATATGTATTAAAGAACGGCTGGCCTGCTCCTGAAGCTGGTGCTTTATATGCTGCTTACCTGGCCGGCAGGGATATAGAACATTATTATGATTACCTGCCTCCAATGCTTGATGCCTTCAGCAAACAGTGGATACCATTGTCTATGTTGCAGAAGATACAGCAGAACAAAAGTGCCTATAGTACATTCATGGAAATGAACTTATTGAAGAGAAACGGTTATGCATGTTTCGACGTTACAGGCTTTATGGATGTGCCGGGTATTGGTGTGCTGAGCTCCCGCAAAGTAATGAACGATATATGGGCTGCATATGCGGCTAATTGTCCCATAGCACAGTTCATAATTATGCGCTACACCAATGATCCGAAAAAATACAGCTACGAGGTAGAACATAACAAGTTAAAAAACTGCGGTGACAATTGTGACGATAAACTTTGGCCTATGTTTGAAAAAGCTTGCCCGGAATATTGGAAAAATGAGGATAGAACAAGGATACGTTTTGAGCATTTACCCAATTACAATTATGCAAAAGACAGGGAAGAACTCATCCTTGTCTATGGCGAAAAGGAATAAGTTGCTCCTGCGGCTTAAACACTTTTCAACCAGCCTGTCAGGCTCACCCTGGTACGGTTGGCGGGGTTCACTTCGTGTTCCAGTTCGTCACTTTTAAAGAAAACGGTACGCCCGCCCAGCGGTGTTATCTTTTCGGTCTTATCGCCGGGGTATATAACTAAATGTCCGCCATCTGTTTCCTGCCAGTCGTCGTTCAGGTAGGTAATAAAAGAGAACTTGCGCGCGCTGTTGTTCCTGAACTGGTCAAGATGGCGTTTGTAAAAACTGCCCGGCTCGTATATCGCATAGTGAAACTCATAGTCGTTGATACCTGTATAGCAGGTGCTGTTCAGGTAGCTGATGAAAGCCTCTACCTTGTCTATGAACTCCAGCTCGAACTCGTTCGTACTGCTTTTGTCTATCCAGTATATCTTATCGCTGCGCACCTGCATATCATATACTTTCGATACGCCCAGCCCCGTACCTGCGGGCGATAGCTCATCCCGCTGGTTCAGTACTTCAAGGTTCTTACGTAGTTCTGTGGTCAGCCTGTCGTCAAGAAATTGGTTACAGATACCTGCCTGGTTCTGTATATAGCCGTCTATCAGCTCATCAAATTGCGCACTCATGCATAAGCCTCGGGTTATTTTGCTGATATACGTTGTGGGCCTTATACCAGGTAATCAAAGGCGGCGCGAATGTATGGTGGTTTTTTGGTATAAAATACAAGCACGAGATACATTTTTTGTTTGTTATCCGTTTGAGAAAAGACAAGTCAATACCCTACAGATAAGGTTCCATTAGCATGGTAATGGTAGCATTGATAAATATCATATTGAATATTAACCGAAAATTCAATATTTTTAACGAATATTCATGAATTTATTTTTAGATATGAAGAGGATCTGTCTGGCAGGTATACTTGCCTTCGCGTCAGCTGCTGCTTATGCACAAGCCCCGGTTGAGGGGGATAATACCACACCCGTGCTATTCAGGGATGTAGTGGAACAGTACGAACAAACGCACGATATGGATCGTGAAGAAGAATTTGAAAATGGGATCGAAGTAGAAGGGGAAGGCTACCATTACGACCGCTGGAAGTGGTACTGGTCGCAACACCTGGACGAGAATGGCTACATGGTGTCTTCTGCAGCTAACTTTATTGAGGGGCAGAAAGCGCAGAACAATGCACGATCAAAAACAACCGCTAACCAATCGGACTGGAAGTTTGTGGGGCCTACATTGTCATATAGTGGCTACGGAGGCATAGGCCGTGTAAATTGCGTCGCCTTTCATCCAACTGATTCTAATACCTATTGGGTAGGAACAGCCGGAGGGGGGGCCTGGAAGACCACCAATGACGGTGCGACCTGGACAGCTATGACGCACAGCCTGGCGGTACTCGGCGTATCTGATATCGATATTAACCCTAAAAACCCGAATACGATTTATCTCTGCCCCGGCGATCGCGATGCTTCTGATACTTACAGCCTGGGTGTGCTTAAGTCTACAGATGGCGGAGCCACATGGGGTGTCACAGGACTGACGTGGACACCTTCCCAGTTCAGGCTTACCAACTGCCTGGTCATCAACCCGCAGGATACGAATTCGCTCACAGTTGCTACCAGCGTCGGGATATACAAGTCTTATAACGGCGGTGCTAACTGGACCTCTGTACAATCGGGCCATTTTAAACAGGTTGTCTATCACCCGACAGACACAAGCATCCTGTATGCTCCTAAAAATGATGGTACAAGGGACATTTACCGTTCAACCGACGGTGGTGCTACCTGGACCACGGTTACCAGCTTCAACAACGCCAGGAGGATACAGGTGGCAGTTACTCCGGCCAATCCTTCGTTGGTAATGGCTGTGGTTTGTAACAGTTCTAATGGACTGATGGGTATCTATAAGTCTACTAATTCGGGCGCATCTTTCTCCCAGGTATATGTTCCTTCTGGCAGCAATTGTAATTCAAAAACGGGCGACCTGATAGTAGGTGCGCTAAATGGTAAGGGTTGTGGTAACCAGGGTTGGTACGACCTGACCATTGCTGTCAATCCCACAAATGCTAATGAAGTATACGTAGGTGGTGTTAATACATATGGTTCTAACAATGGTGGTGTTTCATGGTCGTTGGTTACGGAGTGGTATTCGAATGCTCCCGGTGTTATGACCGTGCACGCTGATAAACATGCTCATGAATATCATCCGCTTACCGGAGAATTGTTCGAAGGTAACGATGGAGGTCTTTATAAAACACGCCTGCCGCAGAGTACTTTATGGACGGATATTTCCAATGGCTTAGGTGTGACCCAGTTCTATCGTAATGCTGTGACCAATGCTGCCAACTATGCATTGGGTGGTGCGCAGGATAATGGCTCTAAAGGCTGGCAGGGTGGTACCTGGTACGACCTGACGGGTGGTGACGGAATGGAGTGCCAGGCAGACCCGCTGGATTCAAATGTATTCTATACTGCGGTGCAAAACGGGGAGTTGAGACGTACAACAAACGGCGGTAACAGCTTTACAGACATCCAGGATAATATACCCGGCAAGCCGTCAGGTGCATGGATAACGCCATATCTCATAACTCCCGATAGTAATATGCACCTCATAGCAGGATATAAAGAGATATATTACAGCCCTGACAGGGGTAACAACTGGATGTCAATACAAGGATCTGAAATAACCGGTGGTAAATGCTACAGGTTGGCAATGACAGGTGGCAAACATCCTACTATTTACGCGTTGTTCCCTGATACACAAGTTGTGTTCTATGCAAAGAACTATGTACACGGCGCTACAGCTACATTTGATACGATCATTGTTCCTTATAGTGGCAATATGTCAGACATCAAAGCACACCCTACGGACAGCGGCAGGTTCTTTGTTTCTTTCAGCGGCTACAATACCAACCGTATTGTGGAGTATAACAAAGGAGTTTGGACTCCGATAGCCGGGGGCTTGCCTAACATTCCTGTCAAGTGTATCGAATATGACAGCTCACTGAGTGTTTTGTATGTAGGTACAGATATTGGTGTGTATTACAGGGATACATCTACCAACAATCTCTGGGCATCATTCCAGAAGAATATGCCATCTATTGAGGTGACCGACCTGGGCATAAATTATACAACGAAAGAGATATGGGCGTCTACTTACGGCCGGGGTATGTGGAATTCGGTCAAGCAGGGTTCATATGTTATACCACCGGATACGACAGATACCACTGATACAACCAACTATGTCATCATCATACCTTATGCTGATGATGTGTTCCGTTTAGCGCCTAACCCTTCTGAAGGCCAGTTTAAAATAATAGCAGGTCCTTCAATGCAGGCAGGTAAGGCACTAAGGGTAAATGTCATTGACTTTACGGGAAAAACAGTTGTAAGCAGGGAAGAAAAGCTGGATGGTGGTAAAAGAATAGATGTCGATGTAAAAGGGATGCCTCCGGGTGTTTATATTGTCGAACTGAAAGATCATAATTCAGTACTTGGCCGAAAACGGGCGGTCATACGATAACCATATTCATCGGCGGCAGTTATTATTGCCGCCGATGTTGTTAAATATAATATTACATTACCTGTACGATCAGGAACTTAAGGTATTGCGTGGTAGGTATATGCCACATAATAGGATGATCTGAAGCCTGCGTTTGCCAGGTAACCTGTCTGAGTTTGCGCTTGGCATCTTTGGCAGCCAGCTCAATGGTTTTGAGAAATAGGTCGGGTGGCACAAGGTTAGTGCACGATGCCGTCACCAGGAAGCCACCCGGTTTTACCATCTTCATCCCCCTCAGGTTGATCTCCTTATAACCTGTTATTGCCTTCTGGATGTTAGCCCTGCTCTTGGTAAAGGCTGGCGGGTCCAGCATCACCACATCATACTTACGTCCTTCTTTAGCCCATACTTTAAGAACATCAAAAGCATTTACGGCTTCAAATTTGCACACTTTATCATATCCGTTCAGCTTTGCATTGGCGGTTGACATGGCTACTGCATTTTCAGATATATCAAGCCCTAAAACACTTTTGGCACCGTAATGCGCGGCGTGTAAAGAGAAGGTGCCTGTGTAGCAGAAAGCTTCGAGCACATTAGCTCCCTTCACAATATGCTGTATAGCCCTGCGGTTATCCTGTTGGTCCAGGAAGTAGCCTGTCTTTTGCCCGTTCTCAATATCCACGTGAAACTTCAGGCCGTTTTCATTAATGATAATATTAGTATCAAAAGGTTTAGACAGAAAACCTTTTATCTGTGGCAGGTCTTCCAGATCCCTTACAGGCACGTCATTCCGCTCGTAGATACCCTTGGGAGAGAATATTCTTTGCAGTGCTTCTACTATAGCATCCTTCCAAATGTCAATGCCAAGTGCCAGTGTTTGTATTACAAAATAGTCATTGAATTTATCTATAATGAGTGCCGGCAACCCGTCTGCTTCACCGAATATCAGCCTGCAGTTCTCTACATAGCCTATCTGTTGCCTGTATTCCCATGCTTCTTTCAGTTTGTTGTAGAAAAAATCCTTGTCTACCTGTTCGTCTTTGTCTCTTGTCAGCAGCCTGATCCTAATTTGAGATGAAGGGTTGATATAACCTTTTCCAACAAAGGAGCCGTTATATGAGTATACTTCAACAATATCTCCCGGTTCATATTTGCCCTCACTATCACCAAGCTCGTTGGAAAATATCCAGGGGTGCCCATTTACCACCCTGTCACCTATCTTTTTACGTAAGAAAAATTTGGCCATGGCGCAAATGTATAGAATTCATATGGCTCTTTCATTTTCTTATGTAATGTGCCATTTAGTTACTTATTTTTGCGCTGTCCGGATATGTTGCAAAAACTAACGATCAATAATTACGCTATTATAGACCACCTGGTGGTAGCGCCTGCTGCAGGGCTTAACATTGTTACAGGCGAAACAGGCGCCGGAAAGAGTATTATACTCGGGGCCCTCTCTTTGATCCTGGGTGAGCGGGCAGATACCTCCGTACTTATCAATAAGGATGAAAAATGTATCGTAGAGGCACTGTTTGACGTAAAGGGCAACGAAACATTCAGGGCAGCTATAGAGGAAGAAGAACTGGACTACGATGAGCAGTGTATCATACGCAGAGAGATAAACACGAGTGGGAAATCAAGGGCATTTGTCAATGATACACCTGTGCGCCTTGATGTGTTGAACAGGCTCACGTCACTACTGGTAGACCTGCACCAACAGTTCGACCATTTGGCACTGGATAATAGTCATTTTCAGATGAATGTACTTGATGCGGTGGCCGGCAATAATACATTGAGGAAAGACTACTCAGCATGTTATACCGAATACAGGAACATAACAAAAATACTGGATGCTCTCAAAACCCGGAAAGCTGAATGGCAGAAAGAAGCAGACTATAAAAAGTTTCTGCTGGATGAGTTGCAGGAAGCTGCGCTAAAGAATGATGAAATTGAGGAGGCTGAGCAGCACCTGAAACAGCTTACTCATGCTGAACGCATCACACAGGTTTTGCTGGAGACGCTAACAGTGCTGAATGAAGGTGAACATCCGCTTGTAAATGAACTGAAACGACTGTTACAGCAGTTAGATACAATTTCAACTTTGATGCCGGAAGCAAAAGCAGTGATAGAAAGGTTGAATTCTGTGCACATAGAGCTGAAGGATATAGCAGATGAAGTAGAGAATATTGCAGGTACAGTTACTATTGATGAAGAAGAGATACAACGATTGCAGGATAGGGTAGACATAGGTTACAAACTGCTGAAAAAACATAATGTACAAACAACGAATGAATTACTGGATATTGTTGCAGACCTGGTAAAAGACTTGCAAGCCAGCCTGGATATAGAAGATGCCATCGGAGATACGGAAACTCAATTGCAACAGTTGTCAGAAAAATTGATGGGTATAGCCGGCAAACTTTCTGCTGCAAGGGGTAAACATGCAAAACTATTCTCTGTAGAGGTAAATAAACTACTGGCATTGGTAGGCATGCCCAACGCTTTGTTCAGTGTGCAGGTTGATAAGAAAGATATGCCCGGAGAACTGGGTATCGACCATGTTCAGTTTTACTTAGACGCAAATAAAAGCGGCAGCCTTCAACCTGTGCATAAGGCTGCTTCAGGGGGGGAAATGAGCCGTATCATGCTTTGTATCAAATCACTGACGGCAAAGGCTATGGAATTGCCTACGCTCATTTTTGACGAGGTGGATACCGGCGTGTCGGGAGAAGCTGCTAAGCAGGTAGGTATACTGTTACATGGATTAGCCCGATATCACCAGGTTATTTGTATCACACACCAACCGCAGGTAGCAGCCAAAGCTGATCATCATATGTATGTATACAAAGAGGCTGAACGTACCGGCAGAATAACAACAAGGGTAAGCGTACTGACAAAAGACGAGAGAATACTGGCTATCGCCAAAATGATAGGTGGCGAAGAGCCTGGCAAAGCAGCATTGCAGAACGCAAAAGAATTAGTGACTGCATAAAATAAATTGAATATAAAAAGGAAGGGCATGCCATTATAGCACGCCCTCCCTTTTATGATATTGTTGGCTTAAAATACAACCATCTTTGTTTTTGCAAAAATGGTGCCCTCATGCAACACTTCTACCAGGTAGGTACCGCGGGGTAGGTCGACTTTTATTTTAGCGCCGCCATCCTTGCTTAATACTACATCGTTACGCCATACTACAATACCCGCCATGTTCATGATGCGTATCGCTGTTGATTTACCTTTAAGTGCCAGATTTTTTGTACTGATATTGAAATCACCGTAGTTAGGGTTGGGGGCAATAGTAACAACATCCTGAGCCAGGGGTATCGTGTTGGCTATGCCTGTTGTGGATTTGTGGGTAGGCGAACTCCACATACCGCGACCATAGGTAGCTGCCCAGATAGTATTTGTCGTGTTGTTGATACCAAGATCCATAACTTCAACGTTGGGTAACGTTCCGTTATTGAAGTATTGCCATGCAGTGTCGTTGTATTCTTTATAAAACACACCAAGGTCAGTGCCGATGTAAAGTGTGTTATTGCTCTTGTCATATTCAATGCAATTAACAGGCACGTCGGGCAGGCCGTTATCAACAACTGTCCATTTGCCGGTACGTATATCAGCTACTGCAACTTTATCAGCAGTGTAGGTTCGGTAAGTTACCCAAAGCGAATCCTTGCAAAAAGGGTCTACCATTAGGCCGGATACAGTAAGCATATTAGAGTTGATAGGGCTGAGTACTTTCCACGCATTTCCGAAGTCTGTTGTATATCTTATTGTACTGGCGCTGGAGGTTACTGTAGCACAGAACAAATATTTGTCGTCTATTGCTGTTGCAGCGAGTTGTGTGATGTTATTGAAGAAATTGGGCGAAATTGCAGACCAGTTATCGCCATAGTCAGTTGAAACAAATACATAGTTATATCCTGCAACAAGCACATTTCTACCTACCGGGTGAATAATATAAGGCGTTATCCACGCACCTTTAGGCTTGCCCGGAATATTCCCTTGTATGTCTGTGAATTTCTGCCCTCCGTCAACCGAGCGCCTGAGTTCACCGTATTGTTGCGCCGTATACAGTATATTGCTGTCAACAGGATCCATCTGGCATTCCATACCATCTGCGCCTGTCATTTGTTGCGATGTGCCGCCAACCAACATTTTGGTGCCATTGTCCTGTGCGCCACCCAGTACATAGGTTGCTGCATCTGAAACTGCATTCCTGTAAAATTGTGTAATACCCAAACCTTCGCTTTTGTTATCCCATATGCTGTTCGTACTCATAGGCGCATAAGTTTTGAAAAGCCCACCGTCGTTACACTCAAAAAGGGTAGAAGGCTGGAGTGGGTGGAACTTGTGAAAATGTTTGTCCGCATGAACAATAGTGACACCGGTTACTGTATTCTTCCATTGATTGACCAGTTTCCAACTGCTGCCACCATTGGTAGATACCCAAGTATTCACACCGCCAACTACAACCTGGTTCTCGTCCAACGGGCTGATTTCTATAGACAGGTCATACCAGCCTTGCCCGGCACATTCATCACCTTTGGGGCTGCTGGCCAGAATGTTGGTACTGCAGTTGGTGCCATCGTCAAATATTTTCGTGAAGGTTTTTCCTGTGTCTGTTGAGTTGTAAATACCTTCCAGACCATAATCGCTTTTTGCAACTACTACTTTCACTACCGCAGTGTTGGCTTTGGTGACTGCAATTTCAACTCTCCGGCCATTATTTACACCTGAGACAACCTGCCATGAAGTCCCGCCGTCATTTGAACGGAATACATTTTGAGCACCCTGGTAGGAGCCGGCGGCAAACATAATAGCAGTATCTGTTGGGTGTGGCAATAGTTGCTGGAAGTAACCTGTATACAATAATGTCCATGATTTACCGGCGTCATATGATTTATATATCCCATCAGAAGTTGCAACTGTTAACGAGTTGGTATCTATCGGATTTACTATCAACCCATTTGTTTTCTTTGATGCAGTAAAAGGATACTGAAAGCCTGTAGTATCCCATGTCGCACCACCATCAGTGCTTTTGAAAATGCCCATACTATAGGTGTCACCTGCGTCCCTGTCGCCCGTGCATACATATATAGTATTAGGGTTTTGCGGGTTGTAATCTATATCTGCTACACCTAATACAGGAAAAAAATCGTTCAAAGGTGCCCATGTTGCTCCATCGTCTTTTGTACGCCATATTCCGCCACCTGGTGTGCCTATTATATATACATTAGAATCTGTCGGGTGAAATTCAACCACTGTCAATCGTCCCAACCCAAAATTGCCACTAAGCGGGTTGGTAGGGCCATGAAATGTCCAGTTGGCATCCATCGCAGTGCTTTTACCTTCAGCACGGTTGATACCTTCTTTTGCCTGCAGTTTTTTCAGTTCGCGCCATATATGTGCTGTAGATACCAGGTGCCCTTGTTCATCAGTGCGCCCCTCCACAAAGTTCAGCCAGCGCCGGAAATGATAGTTATTATCTTCCCGCTCGTCTTCATTGTCGGTAGTTCCTTTTTCTTCGTCAACAGAATGATTTAAAGATGGCCTAGCCTCATAGGCTTCCGCTATTTCAGCCACTGTCATTTGCTCAACGTTCACATTTTCCAACCACGGTTGGGACATAACCTGCAGGCTGCATAGTACAGCCGCTGAAAGCGTATATATCTTTTTCATCTTACTACTAAGGCATTGCTATAGACGGCAGAACTGTGATGCTGTCCACAGGCAGGGCAAGCCAATTGCTGTTTACGGTTTTATAATAGATAACATTGTTTTTGTCTTGCGGTATTTCAGCAGGAATCGGGTGCTTGCCACCTGTTACCGGGTACAGTTCAAGAGTATCGCCTGTAGCAAAATTCTGATTGTTTGTGCTGACGGTCACATAGTTAAGAGGAGTCGGGATTCCATCCCCGTTGTCTTTTACAACAAGTGGTTTGTAACCGGTCACTTTATTTACGTTGCAAGGCAGCCAGCTTTGTTGTCCGCGCCAGAAGAATGAGGCCGGCGCGTCTTTGCTCTTCCAGACAATAACAAACCTGTTATCAGTAGTAGGCTCCATTTCCGGTCTGCCGGGAAGAGTAGTTTGCTCGGTTGCCTGTAATAGCAAAGGTTTGTCACTTGTGATATGCCTGCTTGTTTTTGCTGCTGTGCTTTTTTTTGATTGTGCGCAAGCGGTTAATGCCATAAATAAAATAGCCAGTATCGCTACTGTAAAAGTATTTTGTCTGATCATCAGGTACATTTAAAAGAGGGAGTAAAAATAGATATAACAGCGGGTAAATATACGAAAAAAGAACCCGCCATTTACGGGTTCTTTTTTCGTTGAGTAGGTTTTATTGTACCATTACCTGCTATTTGGTCAGCTTCATTTCTTTCAGCAGCCAGCCGGCATCGCCCAGCTTATCCACTATAAACAGGACATAGCGGATGTCAACGCTAATGTTACGGCACAATCCCGGATCAAAATACAGGTCACTCATAGTACCTTCCCATATCCTGTCAAAGTTCAGGCCTATCAGTTCTCCTTTGCTATTCAGTACAGGGCTGCCCGAGTTGCCTCCTGTGGTATGGTTGGTAGCTATGAATGCGATTGGCACTGTGCCATTCACTGCCCAGCGTCCATAATTTTTGTTTTTGTGTATTTCTCTCAGTTTTTCCGGCATATCAAACTCCTCAATGTCCGGGTTATGTTTGGCAACGGCTTCATCAAGGTTAGTCTGGAAAGAATATCCAGCCGGCCCGTCCGGATCTATGCCCTTCACATTGCCATATGTCAGGCGCAGTGTAAGATTTGCGTCGGGAAAGAAATTGGTATTGTGGTCGAGTGTCATTTGGGCTTTCATATACAGCCTGTTCAGGTAACTCATTTGCTCGTTATAGGTTGTCAGTGCAGGTTTAACACGTTTTTCGTTAACCGTATTAATAGCATTATACAATATCCAGGCAGGGTCTGTTACAATGCTCATACTATCAGAAAGTGTGGTCGATTCAGCAAGTTTTTCTAATCTTGATTGGCTTGCGGCGGCTGAGTTATACACATAATTCGCCCATTTAGGATAGTCATTACCATATCTTTGCAACTGCTCTTTATATATAGAGGGTACATATTGCGGGCATTTAGCAAAAAACAGTGGCATCAGTTGTGTAAATACATCCTTATCTGTTGTCGCATCATAATTTTTGAAGTATCCGTTCCAGCTTTTCGCCAAACGCTTCAGGCTATCTGATAGTTCATCGTCAGTAATACCTGAGCGGTACACAGCCAGCATCTTTTCAAAATTTTGACCCTGCCGTATCAGTTCCACAGATAATACTGCTTCCCTGATGAACTCTTCTGCTTTTATCACATCATTAGCAGCATTTGACACTGCGCCGATTCTTGCCAGCAGGTCGTCAGCATAGGGTAGGGTCTCATCTGCCGCAGCCAGACCCTGGAAACTTTGTTCGTAGGCCATTTTCTTTTCAGGCACGTTGTTCAGGCGCAGGCCACGTACTTCTCCCTGCCATTTTTTCCAGCCATTAGCCACTCGTTTGTGTTTTGATGTATACTTCAGAAATACATCCCTATCAGCATCCATGTGTTTGGCCCATGTTTCAAGCAATGTGGTACGTACCTCGATGCGTATAGGGTCTATAATATTATATATCTGGTTTAATTGATAAGATGATATGTATTGCTGGGTGCGTCCCGGAAATCCATATACCATAGTATAGTCTCCCTCTTTGTATCCACCCGTATTAATGGCCAGGTATTTGTCAGGGTCGTAAGGCTTGTTGTCTTTGCTGTAAGGGGCGGGTTTATTATCCTTGCCTGCATAAATGCGGAACATACTAAAGTCTCCTGTGTGACGGGGCCACATCCAGTTGTCTGTATCTCCCCCAAACGAACCTACACCATTAGGAGGAAAGCCAACAAGACGTATGTCAGTATACTTTTCTGTCAGCAGCGCCCAGTATTGGTTGCCTTCATAATAAGGTTTGATAATGGCATCATACCCCGTGGTGTATTTATAACCTTTTTGTAGATTCTTTATCCTTATAGCTATGATACTGTCCCTTACTGTTTCAGACAAGGTATCATCGAGGTTAACGGTTATTTTATCTGTCACATTTTCTATTTTCCTAATAAATGTGACGGTTAAGCCACCACAAGGCAGCTCATCTTCATATTTTTGGGCCCAAAAGCCATCAGCAAAGTAGTCATGCTCCTTGCTGCTGAGCCCTTGAACTGTTCCGTATCCACAATGGTGATTAGTGAGCAAAAGCCCTTTTTTAGATATAACTTCAGCTGTACAACCACTGCCGAATAGTACAACAGCATTGTTCAAACCTGTACCATCTGCGTTGTATAGCTGTTCAACCGGAATGTTCAGACCGGCAGCTATCATCTCAGCTTCCTGGCTTTTTAGCAATGGAGGAAGCCACATGCCTTTTTTCGACTGAGCGTTTAATCCTGAGCCAACTAATATGATAATAATTAATGTCTTACGTAATAAACCAACCTGAAAATTGTTCATAAAAAGAAATAAATACGGAAAATTTTTTTCAAAGAAATAAATATACAGTTTTGCTATAAAATTTTAGGGCAAATTCGCTATATTAGCCCATTAGAAAGTGAAACTCTCTTCAGTATTATGAGAAAAAGTCTACTATTGGTAGTTTTTTTGATAGCCTCATTAGTGAGTTCTGTCAACGCCCAGGAGGAATTATTTAAAGCGCCTGACTCGGTTTGTGAAAAACAACTTATACAGTTGTTGAGTAATGTGCCGGACAAACAGTCACATTATTGGGGGTTTTGTTCCGGGTATCTTTATAAGGATCCTACAGGTGTCAACCTTGGAGATACGTTTAAATTAGACCTGCCCGCCGGAATAGAAGTTGCAAAAGACGATGATGGTAACTACTATGGCTTTGCCATAAACGCAGGAAATAATTCTTTCCTGAGGATGGATTTTGGTACTGATCTGAGTTCAATTCCAACCATTACTGATTTTGGTAATATGGATGGTATATTCCCGGATGAAGTAAACTCACTTTACCTGGTGCGTGATCTGGCTGATAAGCGTTGGTACATCTTCCTTACTTCCGGTCAGACAGCAGCTACTTCTGCTTTGTCGCGTATCGACTTTGGCAAGTCGTTATCCAACACTCCGAATATTGTGAACTTTGGAAACCTCGAAAATAAATTGAATTACCCTACAGGGGTTTTTGTTGCCAAAGAGGGTGACAAGTGGTATGGTTTCTATTGTAACTTCAACGGCAGCCAGTTGATGCGTTTTGACCTCGATTCAAACATTTCGCTGACACCAACTATTAAAGAAATATTGCCGGTTACTCCCGCACTGTTGAGTGGCCCAACAGATATCGGTGCTATTATAGATGGTGGCAAATGGTATTTCTTCATCACCAATGCAAATGCTAACTCGGTATCTCGTGTTGACATGGATAAACTGACCAACGAGACTCCGAACATTACAGTTGTAAGTAATAGTATCCCGGATCTGAAATCGCCATCTGCCATTACACTATTAAAAGATTGTGGTAAGATACACGGTATCATTACCAATGCCGGTTCGCACGACGTAGTGCGCCTGGAAATGGGTGACGTGAACGGACCGTACAATGGTACTAATTTTGGTAACATCGGGTCTACTTTGTCTCCTGTAGGTATCTCGCGTGTTATCCGCGACAGGGATAATGTATATGCATTCATCGTTAACCAGGCCAATAACAGCCTGACACGTATCAAGTTCGAACAATGTGATAACGCCAGTATACAGTACTCGCTAACAAACAAACCACCTAAGTATAGCTACGATACTGCCGGTTTCTACAATGTGTATTATGCTGTAAATGAAGGTTTACCTGATATGCAGGTACAATGTAAACAAATAACTGTATTGCCGACACCGGCTTTGATATTGTTGCCTCCTGATACTACTATCTGCCAGGGTGACACTGCTCGTCTTCGTATGGTATCTATCAATGCTATCTCTTACAGTTGGACACCTAACTATAATATATCCGGTGCAAGCAAAAACGAGATTAAGGTATGGCCTGAGTACACTACGCAGTATAATGTACGTATGCCATTCCCACTAGGTACTTGCGTAGTAGATACGCATATTACAGTTAATGTTATCAAGCTTCAGGCAGATGCAGGCCCTGACAGGACCATAAAAGATGGTGCGTCTACATTATTAGGCGGGCCTAATACATCTCAGGGGCTCAATCACCTGCGCAGGTGGGTGCCTGATCAGTATATTGATGATATCTACTCAGACAATCCGATGGTTCGTCCTCCGCACGACTTTACATATTACCTGGTAGTTACAGACACTGGCAGTAAGTACAAGTGCGCAAGCATTGATACAGTAGTTGTTTATGTAGAGTGTGGTGATGTAAATCTGCCTAACGCATTTATGCCTGAAAGCAATGGTGCGCGTGCTAAGTTTGGACTGCTGAATAGGGAAATTATTAAATTGGATAAATTTAATATATATGACCGTTGGGGTAAATTAGTATTCTCTACGAAAGATATGACTAAACAATGGGATGGTAATATAGGTAGTGAAAAAGCTGCTGTTGGCGTTTATGTCTGGGAAGTTGACGGATTCTGCCTCTCAGGTAAACGGATACAAAAGACAGGTAACGTTACATTGATACGATAACACAACCGGATAAATATTTTCACGAAAGGGGGCTCTAAGCCCCCTTTCGTGTTTTCAAATTGAAATGATTTATTTTTTCATAAAGCTTTTCAATCCACCGTGGTTTGTCTTATTCCGAGGCATAACCGACCTTTGCGCCAAAATTTTCTAACAATCTAAAAAGTAGTAAGAAGTAATGAGCAACAATTGTGTTACAGTTGGCAGTAAGTTTCCGGAGTTTAACAAGAAAGCAGTGGTATCTCTGGAAAAAGGTAAAGAGTTTCAAAATATCAGCAATAGCGATATGGAAGGAAAATGGGCGGTTATGTTCTGGTGGCCTAAAGATTTCACTTTTGTTTGTCCTACCGAGATAGCGGAATTCAACAACAATTTCGAGAATTTCGAAGACAGGGACACTATTTTGTTGGGTGCTTCAACTGACAGTGAGTTTGTACACCTGGCATGGAGAAAAGACCACGATGACCTGCGTGGCCTGAAATTTCCTATGATAGCTGATACTTCAAAAAGCCTGGCAGAAGAACTTTCTATCCTGGAACCTAACGAGAAGATCGCTTACCGGGCTACTTTCATCATTGATCCTCAGGGTATTGTTCGTTGGTTGAACATAAATGACCTGAGCGTAGGCCGTAATGTGGATGAAGTACTGCGTGTTTTAGATGCCTTGCAAACAGATGAACTGTGCCCTTGTAACTGGACAAAAGGCCAGGAAACACTGACAGCACAGCTGCAGGAAGCATAATTTTAGTACATAAATAATATCATAACATCCACCGCTGAAAGGTGGATGTTATGTATAAAATAATCAGTAGCATGGAACAAGAGAATACAACACTGACGGTATCTATTCAGAGTATGTTTGCCGAGTTGGGTATTGACGAAACGCATACTTCAAAAAGCCTGGAAAGTCTTTCGGCAGTAGATAGTAAATACCTGAGAGACCTGAAGCTGAATGTGGCAGCTGTGATGAAGAGTAAAAACCTGTCAGCCAGGGAGTCGGCTCTGCTGGCGCTGGCAGTATCTGTTACTGAAAAGAATAATGTGCTGATAACAGCATTTGAGAATATGAGCCGAAAAGCTGAAGCAACGGCGGAAGAAATAGCCGAGGCGCATGCATGTGCTTCTCTGCTCAGCCTGAATAATGTGTTTTACAGGTTCCGTCATTATATGCACGGCAATGAGTATTATAATAATACTCCGGCAGGCATTCGTATGAGTATCATGATGAATCCTGTACTTGGCAAAGAATTTTTCGAGCTGATGAGTATTGTTGTTTCAGCAATTAATGGTTGCGAGCAATGTATGGTGTCTCACGAACATTCAGTGAAAGCTTTGGGAACAACTGAGCCGAGGATATACGATGCGGTGAGGTTAGGTGCCGTGATACGGAGCCTGTCGGTAATTGTTTAGTTTACTTATTTTGAAGAATGTACTACAGGGAAGTATACAGAGAATGTACTTCCCTTTCCTAATACGCTGTCTACCTTCACTTTACCGCCATGTGCTTCCACTATAGCTTTTACGTAGCTTAACCCCAGCCCGAAACCTTTTACATTGTGCAAATTACCGGTATGGGCACGGTAGAATTTTTCAAACACCCTGTTCTGTGTTTCTTTATTCATACCTATACCATTGTCTTTCACCTGTAGCACGAACATGTTGCCCTCGTTCTTGGTGATGAGCTCTATTGCCAGGTCTTCTTTTGAATATTTGATGGCATTGTCTAGCAGGTTGAAGACCACATTTGAGAAGTGTACCTCATCTGCTTCTATAATAAAGTTATCAGCCTCTGTGCTCAAAGTCAGCTTGCCATTCTTATCCAGTATCTGCAGGTTTACATTGTCGGCTACTTTGTTAATGATCTCGTGCGCATTCAGGTTCTGGAGGTTCAGTTTTATGTCTTGTTTCTCTATCCTGGCCGACTGGAGTATCTTTTCTACCTGCTTGTTCATACGCTTATTCTCGTCCTTTATCATACGGCTGTAGTAGCGTATCTTTTCAGTGTCGTGTATCACTTTTTCATTGGTCAGGGCGTCTATTGCCAGCGATATAGTGGCCAGTGGTGTTTTTAGTTCATGGGTCATGTTGTTGATAAAGTCAGACTTTATCTCAGAAAGTTTCTTCTGGTTGAACATCGTACGGATGGTCAGGTAAAATGCTGCAATGATAATGATGGTAAATAATATAGATCCTGCAATATACCAGCCTATTTTTCGTATGATGAAATTGTTTTCCTCTTTCAAATACAGGTGCAGCACCTCATAATACAAAGCTTCCGGGTCGTTCAGGGTCAGCAGTATGTCAATGGAATTGCTGTTGTTCATCTCTGGGTTGAACCCTTTTGACTTTACTATGCGAGACTGAAAGATATTGGTAATGCTGTACTCAAAAGGCTCTTTTATGTTATACCTTTTCAGTGCTACATCTATTTTCTCGGTTATGTCTTCCGGTGATAATACTTCTACAGTAAACCCTTGCAGATAATATTGCCTTGATTCTTCATTCAGGAAACCGATATTCCCTTTCTTGAACAGGTAAGCGTCGTGCAACGATTGGTTGATCTGGGTAATGGCATGGGCCAGGTCTTGTTCCCTCTGTTGTCTGCGCAACTGCACAGAGTTGTGTATCCACGACATCTGTATGAATATGATGCCCAGCACCGATAAGGTGATCAGGATAATTATGAGAGGAAATACCTTTTTCATGAAACGGTGAAATTACATAAACGATAAGATTAAACATCATCGCCCCAAATTTGTTTAACGCTCATTTAACTATTCTCTATCTACAGCGTTTATTGCTGTGGATAAGCTATATTAAATATAATTTATTTTCTCTTTAACAGATGTTCAGACGTATTCTGCCTGTTCTGTGTTAATTTGTGACCATAAATACATTGCTTGGATAAAATTGTTGAAGTAAAGGGACTTACTAAATCTTTTGGCGATTTTGTTGCGGTAGACGATCTGTCGTTTTCTATCGAAAGGGGGAGTGTATATGGTTTCCTGGGGCAGAATGGCGCGGGTAAAAGTACCACAATTCGTATGTTGCTGGGACTGATTCATGCAGATTCAGGTGAAGTGTTGATAAACGGTGAACGGTTCGACAGGAACCGGAGAAGGGCATTGGAGCAGATAGGTGCAATCGTAGAACGTCCTGACCTGTATGGTTACCTGTCAGCCTGGGACAACCTGAAGATATTTGCACGGTTAAGCCGAAAACATATACCGTCAACCAGGCTGGAAGAGGTGATGGAGATAGTGGGTCTGCGCGGCAGGGAACATGATAAAGTAAAAGCTTACTCCCAGGGTATGAAACAAAGGCTGGGTATTGCTGTGGCATTAGTACACGATCCTGAATTGCTGATACTTGACGAACCTACCAATGGACTGGACCCTCAGGGTATTGCAGAAATGCGTGAACTGATACGTACGCTGGGCAGGCAGATGGGAAAGACCATTCTCATTTCATCACATTTGTTGTACGAAATGGAGCAGGTGGCCAGCGATATGCTCATCATTCACAATGGGAAAAAGATAGTAGAAGGAAAGGTGAGTGAATTGCTGAACCCCAACGAAACATTATTTGAAATAAGGATATTGCCCGACGATGCTATAACCGAAAAACTACACGCCAAAGGCTGGGGGCAGTATATTGACGGAGGCAATTCATCAACATTGATCTTTAAAATGCATCCGCGCAAAATGCCCGGATTGAATAAATACCTGGTAGAAGAACATGTTCATGTGCTGGAGATCAGGTCAAGGCACTCATTAGAGGCATATTTTTTATCACTCACAAACCACGCTGATGCTGAGACTGGAGCTGCATAAAATATTCCGTAGGCCACGTACCTATATCAGTTTCCTGATAATGACGGCGGTGACCTTTCTTATTCAACTGGCTATGTATGTGGATGGAAGCAGTTTTGTGTCGTTTGCTATGCAGGGGGTGGGTGAGCAGTTCGCTATTTCGGGTAATATTCTCAATGGCTACTTGGTTACCTACCTGGTATTGCAGTCGTTGCTCATACATATACCATTGCTTGTGGCATTGGTAGCCGGCGATGTACTAGCCGGGGAGGCCAACGCCGGCACAATGCGGCTGTTGCTTACAAAGCCTGTGTCTCGTGGCGGGGTGGTTCTGGTAAAATATATTGCCAGTGTAGCTTATGCCATGCTCTTGCTGGTGTGGCTGGCTGTAGTTGGCCTGGGCCTGTCTGTTCTGATATTCGGTACGGGCGACCTTATCAACCTGAAAAGTGATGCCTTTGTTATGTTGCTGGAACATGATATTATGTGGCGTTATATGCTGGCATTCGCATTTGCGGCATTGGCTATGTCAACAGTGGCTGCGTTGGCTGTGTTCCTGTCTGTATTTGCAGATAATTCTATAGGACCAATAATTGGTACTATGGGTGTGATAGTGGTACTGACCATTTTTTCTAACCTGGAAATACCTCTGTTCAATACCATTAAGCCATATCTGTTTACAACACACATGATAGCTTGGAAAGGATTTTTCGATGCGCCCGTACCATACGATGCAATAATCACTTCTGTATTGGTGTTGGTAGGATACATAGCGCTTTTTTTAGCGGCAACAATAGTAATATTTAAAAGAAAAGATATTCAGTCATGAGGAGATATGCAAGGAATGGTTTGTGGTTGTTGTTATTGTCCTGTTTCAGTTTTGTGGCTTGCGCACAGACTGATTCGTCTACTATATTATTTCAAAAATTAAGGGCAAGGCTGGATAAGGTAAATGACTATGTAGCAGACGTGCGTATCCGGATAGATGTCTCATTTATGAAAGTGCCACCACTCGCCGGCAAGCTGTATTTTAAAGCTCCCGACAAAATGAAACTGGAGCGTAACGGTGGAGTATCTATATTACCTAAAAAGAATATTAACCTCACATTGAATAGTATGTTCCCAGTGGGGGATGCTATTGTTATAGATGCAGGTACAGATGTAGTGAATAGCCGTGCTGTTAAAGTGATAAAAGTGATACCACAGGGTGAGAGTGATATTGTGCTAACTAAAATATGGGTAGACGAGGAACGTAACCTGGCATTACGGACGGAAACTACTACCCGTGACAATGGCACTGTGAAAATGGATCTGGCTTTTGGTGCGCATATAGCCCAGGGGCTGCCCGACAAGGTAATAGTGTACCTGGACGTAAAAGAGTATAAATTACCCAAAGGTGTTACCATGGATTATGACGCCAATGCACAAATGAAAGCTGATGATAAAGGCAATGGCAAAAATAAAAAGGGCAAAATTGAGATCAGTTATCTTAACTATGAAGTAAATAAAGGTCTGCCCGACAACATTTTCGCAGAAAAGGATTGATTTTTTACTGCCAAAACTTTTGCAACACCAAGATATTCATTAGTTTTAAGGGTTAATTATACTTAATTATGAGATATTCCTTATTGATTTTATCTGCTTGTGTGATAATGTCATCATGCACCAAGGTAGAAGAACAAGTGTCCAAGCAGGAGATGCTGAGAGCTGAGAAATGGAGACTGGACGATCAGTATATACACAAAAAATGGAAAAAGGATGGTGCCACGGTACCTGTAACCATTGATGCGGAGACACGTGTACCTATTGCTGCGTGTGATACTGATGACTTACTTGTATTCAGGGAAGGTAATGAAGGTGCGCACCTGCCCGGGGCAACTACATGTTCTATCAACGAAACTGCTGAGATCCCGTTCCGGTGGGGACTGACCGATAACGATACAAAGATGTATATCTACGATGACAAGGAACTTTTCAAAGTGGATGTGAATGCAGAGTTGATAGAGTTCTACTCCGACAAGTTCGCTATCAGGTTCGAGGAATATAAGGATAAAGCGGTAACTGAAGGCGGCGTAACTGCATGGTTGAGGGATACAACCATCTATACGATATATTTTAAAAAATACGTTCCGCCACCGGCAGAGTGATTTATATGATATTATTTTCACCCACCGGTAATGATCGGTGGGTTTTTTTATTTAAAACAACATGCGCAATTTGTAGCTTTGCAAACTTATTGAGCATTGAAGAAGTATTTATATGGTAAATATTACACTACCTGATGGTTCTGTACGGCAGTACGAAGCAGGGGTAACAGCAATGGATGTAGCAATGTCTATCAGCGAGGGGCTGGCACGAAAAGTGCTTGCGGCTGAAGTGGACGGCGAAGTTTGGGACGCTACCAGGCCTATTAATAAAGATGTGTCGCTCAGGCTGCTTACCTGGGGCGAGCAAGGGGCTGCAGCTACGTTCTGGCACTCTTCTGCACACCTTATGGCAGAAGCCCTGGAGGATTTGTATCCCGGAGTGAAACTGGGAATAGGCCCGCCCATAGAAAGCGGGTTCTATTATGACATAGACCTGGGTGACAGGGCCATACGCGAAGAAGACCTTGCAGCTATTGAAGCCAAAATGAAAGAACTGGCTAAGAATAAAAGCGTTTTCGAGCGGACAGAGATTTCTAAAAAAGATGCTATTGCCTATTTTACTGAGAAAGACGACCCTTACAAACTGGACCTGATAGAAGGGCTGGAAGACGGGCAGATCACTTTTTACACACAGGGCAACTTTACTGATCTGTGCCGCGGGCCACACATTCCGCACACCGGTCATATCAAAGCGGTAAAGCTCACCAGTATTGCAGGTGCATACTGGCGGGGTAACGAAAAGAATAAAATGCTTACCCGTATCTATGGTGTAACGTTCCCTTCGCAAAAAGAGCTGGACGAACACCTGGCACTGATAGAAGAGGCCAAAAAGCGTGACCATCGTAAATTGGGAAAGGAACTGGAACTGTTCGCATTTTCTGAGAAAGTAGGCAGTGGTTTGCCATTGTGGCTGCCCAAAGGCGCCATGTTGCGCGAGCGCCTGCAGCAGTTTTTGCAAAAGGCGCAGATAGACAGTGGCTACCTGCCGGTCATAACACCACATATAGGTAGTAAACAACTATATGTAACATCAGGGCACTGGGATAAATATGGTAAGGATAGCTTTCAGCCTATAGCCACACCACAGGAAGGTGAAGAGTTCATGCTGAAGCCTATGAACTGTCCGCATCATTGTGAGATATACAAAACACAACCTCGTTCATATAAAGACCTGCCTTTGCGCCTGGCTGAATTTGGTACGGTATACCGCTACGAGCAGTCTGGTGAATTGCATGGTCTGACAAGGGTGCGTGGTTTTACACAGGATGATGCACACCTCTTCTGCCGTCCTGAGCAGGTGAAAGACGAATTTAAGAAAGTGATAGACCTGGTATTGTATGTTTTCAACTCTCTAGGTTTTGAGAATTACACGGCACAGATTTCTCTGCGCGACCAGGAAGACCGAAGCAAGTATATAGGTAGTGATGAAAACTGGGCTATTGCAGAACAAGCCATTATAGAAGCTGCTGCAGAAAAAGGCCTGCAGACTGTTGTGGAGTACGGAGAAGCTGCCTTTTATGGTCCCAAACTGGACTTTATGGTAAAAGACGCCATCGGCCGTAACTGGCAGTTGGGTACTATACAAGTGGATTATAACCTGCCTGAGCGTTTCGAACTGGAGTATGTAGACAGTGATAACAGCCGTAAGCGCCCGGTAATGATTCACCGTGCTCCTTTTGGCTCTATGGAACGTTTCATCGCTGTGCTGATAGAACACTGTGGTGGCAACCTGCCACTGTGGTTGATGCCGGTACAGGTGCAGGTATTGCCGATAAGCGATAAATATGCTGAATATACTGATTTGGTTTACAGGCAGTTAAAAGCATCGGGTGTACGGGCTGAACTGGATGACCGTAGCGAAAAAATTGGACGTAAGATCAGGGATACAGAACTGATGAAAGTGCCTTACATGCTGATAATCGGAGAAAAGGAAATGAATGAGCAGAAGGTTTCAGTTCGTAAACATAAAGAAGGAGACCAGGGATCTGTTACGCTGCAGGAGTTCATTACTGAAGTAAATAGTATAGTAAATACTCAGATGGAAGGGAAGAAACCCCAGGCCGTCTAATAAGCATTTAATATGAGCATTATTGCAATTGAACGAACAAATACGCTAAATTTGCAACAATTTTAAAAATCTTTAATGCAGAAAAGGACAAAAAAACCATACCTCAGACAGAGACCACAAAAAGAACATCGTACAAACGAAGAGATTACAGTCCGTGAAGTAAGGGTTGTCGGTGACAATGTTGAATCAGATGTTTACCCGATAGAAAAAGCATTGCAACTGGCACGCGAGTTGGAGGTGGATCTTGTTGAAATATCACCAACAGCTAAGCCTCCGGTATGTCGTCTTATCGACTATAAAAAATTCCTCTACGAGAAAAAGAAAAAGGATAAGGAGCAAAAGGCAAAGTCAAAACAGTCAGAAGTAAAGGAAATTCGTTTTACACCCAATACTGATGATCATGATTTTGACTTTAAAGCCAAACATGCTTACAAGTTCCTGCAGGAGGGTAATAAGGTGAAATGTTATGTTCAGTTCAAGGGTCGCGCCATCATGTTCAAAGACAGGGGTGAGCTACTGTTATTGAAGTTTGCTGAGCGCCTGGCAGAAGTGGGGTCTTTAGAAAGCATGCCCAAAATGGAAGGCCGTAGGATGATCGCCATTTTTACACCTAAAAAGAAATAGTTAAATCAACTATATACAAAAAATCGATAGCCCGATTAACTATAAAAAATAAAAAAAAGATAACCTTGTTTGCAAAAAATAAAAACGATTTGTAACTTTGTGTTCAGAAATGAAGATATAAAGTTGTTGTAGCAGTACAATAATCTCATTATAAAGAAGTTTTCATGGTGATAGGGTTTATAGGGGCTGGCCTGTTCTCGGGCCGGCTTTTTTATTTTTTGCCTATCTTCGGTTATTAATTAGTCGGTATGCCTAAAATTTTCTTTTCCGTACTCATCATATTACTCCCTTTGTTTAGTGTTTGTCAGCCATTATCCTACTATGTAAACCTGCAAAATCAGGTAATGGTATGGGATAAAGGTTTGATAAGAAAAATAGACTACCTGCAACCTCTGGAAGTAAAAACAGGAAGAGTTGCTATCCCATACATAGACAATGCCCGCTCGTTTAAGATATACTATGGCGGAGCCATGAAAAAGATAAACGCCGGTTTTACAAACGAATTTAAAATAAGTGATAACCTGGTTGCTTATAAGAACAATACCGCACTCAGTGTTTTCGATAAAGGAAAGATCAAACAACTTTCTACCTATTGCGATACTTACTACCTGGGTGATAGCGTATTATTGTATTTTGACGGTGTACGTAGTGAGTATAAGGCATATTACAACGGTGAAGTTTATCCGATAGAAGGGTTCCTGGCTAGTGATGCACTAGATGTTGTGAAAGTGACAGATAACATTGCAGCATATGTGAACTATGCTAACCAGTTCAGAATATTTTATGGCGGGCAAATATTGTCGCAGGAAGATTATGCTGTGAACAGTTTTGAGGTCGGCAGGAGTACGGTAGGATATATTGACATCAGCCGTAGGTTCAAGATATTTCATGATGGTGAAACATATATTGTAGAAGATTTCCCGCCGAATTCATACCAGGTAGGAGATAATGTTGTGGCTTACGTTTCTACAGATGGTTACTTCAAGGTTTTTTATGATAACAGCATTGAGAGTATTGGATTTTTTGAGCCACAGGATTACCGCGTAATAGATAATATGGTTGCCTTCCGCGATCAGAGTGGATATATGAAGGTTTTCTACAGGGGTAAAGTTTACAGCCTGGAGAGTTATTATCCTGACAAGTTCGTTATGCAATATCACTCAATCGCATATGTCAACAGGATGGGTATGCTGCGTTTATTCTCTTATGGCGAGCTGTATGATGTGACCAACGCCACACTGGAAGACTGGCAACTTACCTATGATGTTTTGAAATACCAAATAGGTAAGAACATGTACAGGATATACTACAAGGGCATGGAATACGCTGATTAACAATAGCGTTTTATCATTCTGAGCTTGTGGGTCCTTTTTCTGAGTATTTTACTGACAATCCCTTCCGGATCAATTTTGTCTACTACTACTTTTCCGCTGGTATCTGTGGCGTGAATGATGCTGGTATTATCCAGCAAGAGCCCGACGTGGGTTATTTTTCCTTCTTCATTGTCAAAAAAGGCAAGGTCACCTTTGCGGGCATTTTGCAGAAAATCAACCAGTTCTCCGTCTTCGGCCTGCTGCGAGGCGTCTCGGCGGATAGCCATACCGCACATTTTAAACGCCATTTGCGTCAAACCGGAACAGTCTATGCCGGCAATACTCCTGCCTCCCCATAAATAGGGGGCGTTCATATATTGCATTGCGGCATTGGCCAGGTGGTTAGGGGTTGCTTCCAGTTCCTTGATCGCCAGTTTCTTACCCTTATATTTCCCGGGTTTGTGTAGCATTTTTATGCCAAACAGGTCGCTGCCCATGGGCACCCATTGTTCGTCGTGCTCAAATACCAGTTTGTTATGATGTTTATCGGCAATATACCGTGCTTCTTTACGGTAGTCTTTCTTATCAATAATAGATAGCTGTCCCAGTTTGGCCCAGCCTATATAGTCGTCCCAGTTGCAGTGTATCCTTGCCCAGTCGTTATCATTGATCTCCAGTATTTCTACACGGTCGCCGAAAAGTAGCTGGGTTACCATTTCTGCCCTGTGGGTGGGTTCGCTCCTCACCGGCACCAATGAACTATTGCAGAAAGCATACGATAAAACCATTATATTCTATATGTGTTTTTCCTCAGCACAATATTACACTGAATAATGTATTTATATTATCAATCGGAACGTTTCTATACCGAAATCTTTTATTAATTTAGCTCGCTAATGTCATGCCCATGCCATATGGTGTATTTTTAATATAAATAAGGCGGTAAGCAATGGATAATAATCATAGGTTAAAAGTAACAGTAGAATATGGATTCAACAACAGCGATCATAGTTGCCGTCGTCTCGGTGGTAGCGATCCTTATAGGTATATTATTAGGTAAACAACTCTTTGCAAAGAATACCCAAAAACAGATAGAAGAAGCTGAGGCGCAAGTAAAAAAGATAAAAGAAGAAGCGAAAGAACACGCAGAAACACTTAAGGAAAAGAAAATATTAGAAGCCAAAGAGCATTTCCTGCAAAAGAAAAGCGAACACGAGCAGGAAGTTAACCGCCGTAACCAGAAAATAGTAGAGCAGGAGAGCAAATTGAAGCAACTGCAGCAGAGCCTGAATGATAAGAACGCAGGCATGCAGAAGCAGATCAACGAGTATAACCAGCTGAAACAAAACCTGGATAAGCAACTGGAAGTTGTGAACATCAAGCGCTCGGAACTGGAGCGCCACCAGGAAGAGCACATCAAGCGCCTGGAAAAGGTAGCCAGCCTGTCTGCCGAAGAGGCTAAGGCAGAACTGATGGAAGCGGTGAAGGAAGAAGCCCGTACCAAAGCCATGTCGCACGTGAAGGAGATAATGGAAGAGGCCAAGCTGAATGCTACCAAAGAGGCCAAGAAGATCGTTATACAGACCATACAGCGTACTGCGGCAGAGCAGACCATTGAGAATGCTATTACGGTATTCAACCTGGAAACGGATGAGGTGAAAGGCCAGATAATAGGCCGCGAAGGGCGTAACATCCGCGCTATTGAGGCGGCTACGGGTGTTGACCTGATCATTGATGATACTCCTGAAGCTATCATATTAAGTTGTTTTGACCCGTTCCGCAGGGAGATAGCCCGCCTGTCGCTGCAAAGGCTGGTACAGGACGGCCGTATACACCCGGCACGTATCGAGGAGGTTGTGGAAAAAACACGCCGCCAGATGGAAGAGCAGGTGATGGAGATAGGTGAGCGCACGATCATAGAACTGGGCGTTCACGGCCTGCACAAAGACCTGGTGCGCCTGATAGGTAAAATGCGTTTCCGTTCGTCTTACGGGCAGAACCTGTTGATGCACTCTAAAGAAACAGCTAATCTTTGCGCTACTATGGCAGCAGAGCTGGGACTGGGACAGAAAGTGGTGAAACTGGCCAAGCGCGCCGGATTGCTGCACGATATTGGTAAGGTGCCTGACGAAGAGTCTGAACTGAGCCACGCACTGCTTGGGGCTAAAGTAGCTGAGCGTTGCGGTGAGCATGCGGCTATTGTTAACGCAATAGGTGCCCACCACGACGAGATGGAGATGACCTACATTATTTCGCCAATCGTACAGGCTTGTGACGCTATAAGCGGTGCACGCCCGGGTGCACGCCGCGAGATCATGCAGAGCTACCTGCAGCGTATCAAAGACCTGGAAGCACTGGCTACGGCCTACACGGGTGTTGAAAAAGCGTACGCTATACAAGCGGGCCGCGAGCTGCGCGTGATAGTAGAGGCCGAAAAGGTAAGTGATGCTGAAAGCGATAAACTGTCGTTTGAGATAGCTGATAAGATACAGAAGGAAATGCAGTACCCCGGCCAGATCAAGGTGACCGTAATACGCGAGCTGAGGTCGGTGAATATAGCTAGGTAATGTATTCATACTGATAGATAATTAAGGGGGCTGTAACGCGAGTTGCAGCCTTTTTTGTTTAGGGTTGCCCTGCCTGTTGTGCCTGCCTGCGGGTTACGGTACCCAACTCAATACCTGCATAGAGCATAGCTACCGCACACACAAATGAAAATGCCAGGAACAGGCTGACACCTGTCATCTCCAACGCGCTGACCTTTGATACCCGGCCCGTGGCGGCAAGGAATATGCCTGCAAACAGCATGTAACCCCAGAGTATGGTGAACAAGCTGCCACAGATGAGGTATACATACCTGTTGCGAAAAACAAGCGGGATGAAGAATGCGAGGTTGAACAGAGTGTGCGACCAGCTGAGGGTACCGTGCCAGGCATCCATGCCTATATCAAATGCTCCTGTAAGCGCAAAGCAAATGGAGGGTATGAGTGTTAATAGTTGTAAGCGTTTCATTGTTTGCATAACGTTTGGGTTGGTGAATTATTATCATGTGTCCCGGATGTTTGCTGCTTCTGTGGGCTGAAATTGTTAAGTGATGTTAAGTAACGGGGTGTTTTTTTGTACGGTGTGTTTCCCCTCGCGAGTGTACCTACCCCTACGCCTCCCACTGTGGGGGGACAGGCTCTCCCAAGAGGGGAATTGTTTGGTGTGGGTGGTTGTCCCCCTATCCCCCTGAAGGGGAGACATAGGGTGTGTCGTTCAGGAGAATTGTTTGTCGCGAGTGTGCCACCCCCGCCGGCGGGGGACAGGTTGTATTCTGTGTTTCCCTTCGCGGGTGTTCCAGCCTCTACCGGCTGTTGCCGGTCTCTCCCTCCGGAGGGAGAGAAAACAGGGGCTGGTTCTACGGGTATATCTATTTCCTGTATGGGTTCTTTCTCTTTTTCAGTGGTTTGGGCTATGAGGATATTGACCTGCTGCTGGAGGGTGGGGGTATTGACGTAGAGGTTGTGGGTCTTGCGCCAGGTGTGGGAGTTAGTGAGGTAGTTGTAAAAGTTCTCGAGACGGGTATCCATATCTATGGCGCGGAGCACGGCATAAACGGGCAGGTCGTCCTCAACCACTGTGTAGCCGTATTTTGTTTTGATGTTGCGCCTGCGTTTGGTCTCGCCCGTGATGATCTTAGAAAGTACGGCACGCTTCTGGTTGATGGTGAGGAGGTCTTTTTTCAGTACTTCGCCTTGCTCTTCTTCTATCTGCCGCAGCACGCGCTGGTGCATGCTTCGCTCTGTTTCTTCTATCCATGCCGATACGTCAGGCCGGGCCATGAGGCGCGATGCGGCTGCATAGAGTGAGTTGGTGCTTGCTTTGGGGTAGGTCATTTTGTAGGCTACGCCGGGGTCGTGTGTTTGCAGGTAGTTGAGGCAGAACTGTAGATGTTTTGTTGTCATGGTGGTAGAAATTTTATAGTCAAAACCCCAGTGTGGATGTAAGGTCTTGTTTCATGGTTAAACAATTATCCCATCGGGTGGGATTTTATAGTAGCCCCGCATGAGCGGGATTTCCATAAGTACGTCCGTATTTATTACAACAAAAATACGTAAAATTATAAATATTTACAAATTTAATTGTCTGAATCAGGATTTGCAGGATATTAGGATTTGCAGGATGGTTTTGCTGGCTGGGTTTGTCAATCGGGGGATTGATTGCCGTGAGGACGTAGTCAGGGGACTACGTCCAACAGGAGGCGGTTATGGTTCGCGTTACAAACGTCGTTACGTGTGATCCTCGTTGCAAACAAGGACCAGAATGGGTGGACATCAACTGTGTAGCATTGAATACCGTTCAGAGAACGGCTGCCAATTCGTTTATTCCACATCGCCCTGCGGAAGATGTGCAACAGCGAGGTTTTGTTGGTGTGGTTTGTCAATCTAGGGGATTGACGGCCGTGAGGACGTAGTCAGGGGACTACACTCAACCAGATGACGGTTAGAGGAGGCCCGGCCGGCCAATAGCATGGAATGTTTTTTGTATTTTTCCTTATCGCACCGGTTTATGAATACGATCACAGGATATGGTCTTTTATTGTGCTTGTTGTTTTGCGGCCTGCAAACGGGCTTTGCTAACACAATAGACTCGCTGTATACAAAAGAACAGGTGTGGAAATACCTGGAAGACAGCCTGGGGCAGAAGGGCGTTATATTCCCGGTTTATTGTACTGATATATCGCAGGCTGAAAAGATCAAAATGTATCTATCTGAATACATTAGTGTAGAGGACCCTATTACCGGAGAGGTGGTTTTACGAACCACTGTGTCCAGGGAATTTGATAGTACTGATAATTGCTGCAAGGATTATCCATTTGTAAATGAGAGCCTGGAGCAGGTACTTTCAAAGAAGGATTTAGATCGCTGTATCTTCTATAAAGCTGACCTGGACCATAATGGTTATACAGACCTGGTAGTATATTCGGGCAATGTCGTCGTTGTTATGGATAAGGGCAACGGTGTTGATGGCTATACGTTCTCAGAAGTTCCTGATGCGATAAAACTTGAGGGTATTGTGCCGCTGGCAGACAAGACAAATGGCATCTTGCTTAAGTATATGCATTGTGGAGCAGATACCGCTGCAATTGATACCATTGTTTATAAGTTCAATGCATTTGTAAAATATAACGCAGGTTATCAATCATTGCATATCAGTAAAATAAACTACTACTACTCCAACAGTTCGGCACGGTATTGTTTTGAAAGGCAAAGCTGTATGGAAATAAACAAGGACGGAAGGTGCTTTCTGAAATATGCGGCCACTGCCTTTGAGCCCGGGCGATATGACACCACTTTTTCTGCTATGCTGGACCGCAGGCAGGTGGATGAGCTCCTGAACCTGGTAGCCTATATAGATGTTAAGTCGAAAAAAGATGTTTACTCCAGTTGGATCAACCACGGAGAGGGTGGAAGGTTTTCTTTTCACTTTGAAGATGGTACGACGAAAAAAATAGAGGTCTGGTCTTGCCCCGCACCTATAAGTTTAGGCTACCTGAGCAAAAACATAGCGGCAATAAGCAGGGAGCTGGAATGGTTGCCTGCAGAAAACAGGGAGGATTTTGAATGCCCCTGCGAGTATACAGGGTTTGACAGCAAAAGCGACTGTGGAGCTGAATGGTAATGCTGAAAAAATGGCTGCGGATACGAGGTGTGCTCATGTTTTATGCAAATCGTTAATTTTAGTTATCAGCAACCTGCAGTAGTACGGCAGGGCTTGAAATGATATACACTGTCCCGCTATGATAACATCTATAAGATATGGTTTATGGTCTTGTTTGTGCATGTGTTTATGCTTTTCTGCATATGCCAATAAGATAGACTCGCTTGCTAACTTAGCGGATGTGGAACAATTCCTGTCTGTTGAGCTGGGAGAGACGGGCGTTTTATATTTTAAAAGATGTACGGGGATATCGGTAACAGAAAGGAACCGTTTGTACAACCATCTTTATTTTGAGATCCCGGATACTATTTATGTAGAAGACCCTGTTACCTCGGAGGTGTATCGTACTACTGTGCAGAGGGATTCAAGCGGGTTGCGAACGCTTGATTCTCAAAGCCTCTCTTTATTCATTCCATATGATCGTATTGTCAGCCTGATGAAGGAGCAATCCTGGCATATGTATAAAGCAGATATAGACAGAAATGGGAATACAGACCTTGTAATAGACATAGGTATGTCCGGCACAATAGTGTTGATGGATATGGGTGAAAGGGTAGAGGGACATGCATTGTTAGACAATAAAGATTTTCTTTCATATAGCTTCAGGAAGTTCACGTTATTGCCGGATGGTTCTACTGCATTAGTGCTCAGACATAACCCCTGTACATTAAGAGAACGCACGGCAAGACCCAGCACCATATCGTACATAACAGACACGATAACTGGAGGGACATCAGGAGGGTCGAGGATAGATACTATGTACAAGATCGTTACGATAATTGATTCGATATATAACTGGAACGCCGGTAAGCCCTATTACAGCTACCGTTGTGTGCAGAGCGATACCGTAGATATGAAACGTTATCATGTGTACGATACGTTGGTTTATCAATTTGACGGTTTTGTGAAATATAATGCTCATTCCATACATAAGAGCATTGCTAAAATTGTGTACAACAAAATATTTAGTAGTGATGACCCAATGAATGCCTGTGTGGAAGTGAATGTAAATGGTGCATGTTATTTGCGATTCGAGGAACATGATGCTACTTTTTCCGGTACAATTAACAGGGCGGAATTAGTAAGCTTGTGGGGACTGGCTGAATACCTTGATATTGACCGTAACGAATACAGCGACAATTGTAATGATGACCAGATCAGGCATGGTAATGTGTTCGTTATTCAATTTGAAGACGGCACAATAAAAGAAATTGTATTTGGTAAGTGTACGCCACCTATGGGGTTAGGCTACCTGAGCAAAAAACTCTCAGACATCAGCCGTACCGTATATTGGCAGCCCGCAGAAAAATGTAGTGTTCCGGAATGTATCTGCAAACATAAGCCGGAAGTGCAATGGAGTGGTGCCAGGTGTGATTGTGCCTCGATAGATGAGGTGTGGTGAAACTCCGGTTATACTGACATCGGTTAATTTGACGAGACAAAAGAAGACTATACCGCTTTGAGCATCCATGTGGCCTGTATTTTGGGTGGTGGCTCTTTGCTGTTGCGTGCCTGTTGGGGCAATACTTTCATGAGGTGTGGCAGCGTGCTTAGTTTTTCGTAGTCGGGAGCTGCTTCCTGTATTATTTCAAAGCCCTGTTCGCTGAAAAATGCACGGGCATCTTCGTAACTGTCAAATTTATTCTCTTCGATACGGTGCTGCTCAAGGAAGGAGGACTCCTGCATGCTTTGCGGCATCTTAGCCCTCATTTCTGCGGGTAGCTTTACATAAATGTCTGCAGTGATCCAGTAGCCGCCACGCTGTTTCAGTGTTTTGTGTATGGTTTGGCAGAGTTGTTTTTTCTCTACTATGTCCAGGTACATCAACAGGCCTTCGTTGACGATGGTCAGAGGGCCATCCGGAAACCTGTTTACTACATTGTTGAAGGCAGACTCGTCCATTGCATTCAGTGGCAGCAACTCGAACGTGCCTTTCATGCCGCTGTCTAAATGCAGTTGGTCTATCATGTTCTGCTTGGTAGCTACCACTTCGGGCAGGTCGGTATCAATGTAGTGTATTTGTTCGTCGTTGACACAAAGGTCAAGCCCTCGTAAAGAATAGCCGGAAGACAGCTCGAGTATGTTGGTGCTGTTGGTTTGTTTCAGTAGTTGGTCGATACTCCAGTAGCGGCTCTCAAAGTGCATCACGCGCATCCAGAACCAGAAGTCTTTATTGTCGAAGTTGAGATCGAATGCTTCGGGGCCCTGCATGAGTGCTGCCGTTTGCTCAGCATATGGTATATTGGTATAACCTTTCATCAGCAACAGCGATTTGGCTGAAGGGCTGATAGTGCTGAAGTCTTTTTGTTCCTGTGGCATGGTTTGTTTCTTGAAATGAGTAATAAAAGTAAGGCTTTAGTGATCGGGGGCATCATTCAGTTGCAGTTGCCGAAGCTTGGGCGCTTTGAGCCATGTGAAGATAACTACACCAATGGTCATACAACCGCCGAATACTACAGCAGTGACGGTACCCATAAGCCTTGCAGTAAAGCCGCTTTCAGCGGCACCCAACTCGTTGCTGCTGGAGATGAACATGGTATTTACTGCCGCTACACGCCCGCGCATGGCATCGGGGGTGTAGAGTTGTAGTATCGTCCACCGGATGACCACGCTTACCGCATCGAGCATACCGCTAAGCAGCAACATACTAAACGACAGGAAGAAATTGGTAGAGATACCGAATATGATAATAGAGACTCCGAAGCCGATCAATGCAAGGAGCAATTTCTTTCCGGCATTCTTATTGAGCGGTATCACACTGAGAATGAGCAATGATATGATAGAACCAATGCCCGGTGCTGCACGCAGCCAGCCAAAGCCTACTTCGCCTACCTGGAGTATATCAGTAGCATAAACGGGTAATAATGCAACAGCACCACCAAAGAGTACGGCAAACATATCCAGTGCCAGTGCTGCCAGTATCACCTGTGTGCGGAATACAAACGTGAGTCCTTCTTTGAGGCTCTGCAGCATAGGTGTGTTGGGCTTATGGGTGAGCGGTTTGCGGGGTATGGTGAGTATAGCCAGCAGAGATAGTAACTGTATCACGAACACCAGTGCATAGCTGATGGTATAATCGGCAATGGCCATGATGGCCCCACCCAGCAGGGGGCCTAACACTGCACCTGTTTGCCAGGCGGTGCTGCTCCATGTACTGGCATTGGCGTAGTGTTTGCGAGGCACCAGCAGCCCCATAAGCGAGAAGTTGGCCGGGCTGGCAAAGGCCCTGATAGCCCCGTTGGCAAATACTACTGCATACATGAACCAAACAGTAGCCTTAACGCCTGCAATATCCTGAAACGACTGTAATGACAGCCCGAGGTATATCAACGAAGTGGCCATAAAACCTGCGATGCACCACATCATCAGGTTTCGTTTTTCGTGCTGGTCGGAAAAGTGGCCGGTGAAGAAAGAAAAACCTATGGCGGGTACTACTTCGCATATGCCGATCATACCCAGCGATAACGGATCTTTTGTGAGCTGGTATACCATATAACTCACAATGGTCATCTGCATATTCAGGGCCAGTATGAGCGCGATGCGCATACCTAAATAGCTGCGGAACTCCTTGTATCGCAGTGTTTTGTTCTTTATTAAAAAGGATATGTATGGTCGCAATGCAGTACCTGTATTATAAAATGTGGTGCAAAGGTAAGGCAAAGGCGGTGATAGATGCGGATTGTCGGCGGATATTTGTTAATGTGTAATTGGTTGAAAACCAGTATTGGAATCGCTCAAAGTATTTAGATTTTGATTTTTTTGTTTTGAATATATTCGGTACCTTTGCCGTCCAAAAAATTTTTTAAAAGTGGAAGAAAATCAAATTGTTAACCAAACTGAGGGCTTGACAGAACAACAAGCCGGCGCTCATGACGATTTCGACTGGAGCGTGGACAAAAGAAACGTATCTGCCTACTCACAAAGTGAGCAAGACGAAATGGAAAAGATGTACGACAGTACATTTAAAGACATTACAGAGTCTGAACTGCTGGTAGGCCAGATAGTGGGTAAAACCAAAACAGACGTGATCATCAACATCGGTTTCAAAAGCGATGGCCTGGTATCACTGAACGAATTCCGTGACCTTGACGAAGTAAAGATCGGCGATGAAGTGGAAGTAATGGTGGTAGAGAAGGAAGACCGCAACGGTCACCTGCACCTGAGCCGCCGCCAGGCACGCCAGAGCCGTGCATGGTTGAAGATCGTGGATTTCTACAAAACAGGCGAAGTGGTTACCGGTACCATTACCAGCAAAACCAAAGGCGGCCTGATAGTAGATGTTTACGGACTGGAAACATTCCTGCCGGGTTCACAAATTGACGTGAAACCAGTTACCGACTACGACCAGTATGTTGGTAAGACCATGGATTTCAAAGTAGTAAAGATCAACGAAGCTATACGCAACGCCGTTGTATCTCACAAAGCGCTTATCGAGAGCGATATCGAGCAGCAGCGTAGCGAGATCATCGGTAAACTGGAGAAAGGACAGGTACTGGAAGGTACTGTTAAGAATGTTACTGACTTCGGTGCATTCATCGACCTGGGCGGTGTAGATGGCCTGTTGTACATCACAGATATCAGCTGGGGCCGCATCAGCCACCCGAGCGAGGTGTTGCATAACGGTCAGTCTCTGAACGTGGTAGTTCTTGACTTTGACGATGAGAAAAAACGTATCAGCCTTGGCCTGAAGCAACTTACTCCTCATCCTTGGGAGAGCCTGAGCGATGATGTGAAAGAAGGTGCTAAAGTAAAAGGTAAGGTAGTAAACATAGAAGATTACGGTGCATTCCTGGAGATCATGCCTGGTGTAGAAGGCCTGGTACACGTATCAGAGATCACATGGTCATCTCAGCCTATCAATGCCAAGGAGTTCTTTAACATGAACGACGAGTATGAGGCAGTAGTTGTAACACTGGATAAAGACGAGCGCAAAATGAGCCTGTCTATCAAACAACTGACTGAAGATCCATGGGATACTATCGAGAACAAATTCCCGATAGACAGCCGCCACAAAGGTATCGTGAAGAACATCACTCCTTATGGTGTATTCGTTGAGCTGGAAACAGGTATCGGCGGTATGATCCACATCAGCGACCTGAGCTGGATCAAGCGCTACAATCACCCTAACGAGTTCACTAAAGTAGGTGACGAGATAGACGTGGTTATCCTGAGCATAGATAAAGAAACACGCAAACTGGCACTGGGTCATAAACAACTGGAAGAAGATCCGTGGAATACCTTCGAAACAGTGTTCCCTATCGGTAGCACACACGAAGGACAAGTGACCAAGCGTGATGAGAAAGGTGCAATCGTACAGTTGCAGTATGGCCTGGAAGCATTTGCTCCTGCACGCCACCTGCGCAAAGAAGATGGCAGCAACGTAGAAGTGGACGAAACACTTCCGTTCGTTATCATCGAGTTCGATCGCAACGACAAGCGTATTATGGTATCTCACAGCCGCATTTGGGAAAAAGCAAAAGCTGACGAGAAAGATGCCGCACGCAAAGAAGCAGCAGCTGAAACAGAGCAGACCAAGAAGGCAATGAAGAACGTTCAGAGCAAGGTAGAAAAAGCTACCCTGGGCGACCTGGATGCACTGGCTGAGCTGAAAGAAAAAATGAAGAAAGCTGAAGACGATAAATAATTCAGTATAACTCATAATTAATAACGGGCCCCGCAATAGCGGGGCCCGTTGCTTTTGGGGGAGTTGTCATCCAAAAGTTAAACATCCTTAAATCGTGATTTTAGTCAGCTATATGGCTTTATGACATATATTAAGCGTTTATCTTTGGTTATGTCGTTGCGGAAAGGGCAATATAATTACCTCTATGTACTGATAGCATTTGTACTGGTAGGGCTGATAGGCATTCAGTTATACTGGATCAATAAGACCATCGCAGTAGAGAAGAATGCTATAAAGCGCAGCCTGAACAGTGATTTTGAGAAACTGGCGCGCCAGGCAGAGGAATACGCATCCTGCTACATACTGCGTGCAAAAACTTATATCAACAAAGGGGAGGGGATATACCTTGTCAAGCAGAAGGTAGATAGCAACGGCAATTACATAGGGCCGGAGCAAGGAGGGTTTATAGATACGGTGAACCTGTTCAACTTTCACATAGTGAATGGAGATACGATCCTTGAGAATTACCCGTCGCTGGAGCTGCGCAGGTTTGCGAGTTCGCTGGACGCGACCTTCAATTTTGCTATTGAAGGCGTCAGGGATCCTGCTTCTTATGCTTTTGATAAGCTGACCAGCGAGAACCTGAAACAAGCTTTTGATAATACTATTGATATTGAAAATGCCATAGGACGGAACTACCTGGACGCACAGATAAAAGAGGTGTTGCGCAGAAATGAGCTGGATACCAATTACAGTGCCGGGGTAAAAAAGCAGGGTGCCGGAGCCTTTCTTATTCTTACAGACAGTTTGAGGCAGCCTTATAGCTATAGAGACGTGCTGGAAGTGCCATTGTTTGCCAATGAGGTAACCGAGCCCTACTTGCTGGTCATAGGCCTGCCCCAACCTTTTGCCAAGGTTATCAGGTCATTATCTGTAATGCTGATATCGTCGGTAGTGATCATCCTGATACTGATATTATCCTATGCCTATTTTGTACGCACCATCATCAACCAGCGCAAACTGTCTGAGATGAAGAACGCCTTTATAAATAATATGACCCATGAATTCAGGACACCTATCACCAACATAGGGCTGGCTATTGAGAACTGGCGGGATACGGGTAAGAATCCTGATTTCTATTACAACATCATCGAGGAAGAGAACCGGCATATGGAGAAAAACGTGAACCAGATACTTGAGCTGGCAACGATGAAGCATAAGGATAACGGGGTGGCATATGAACCGGTGGATATGCACGAACTGACCAGGAAGGCGATAGAGAGTTTTAACATGCAGGTAAAGAGTGTGAATGGCCAACTGGTATTTGAGCCGGGTGCGCATACACACCATATATACGGCAACGAAAGAGAGATGTATAATATGGTACTGAACCTGGTGGATAATGCAGTAAAGTACAGGTCGGCCAATCCTGAGATACATGTAAGTACCTATGATGAAGGAACATGGCTGGTGATAGAAGTGCGTGACAATGGCATTGGTATGACAGCCGAGACACAGGAACATATATTTGAGCGTTTCTACCGAAGCGATACCGGCGACCGACATGATGTAAAAGGCTTTGGGCTCGGGCTGAGTTATGTGAAATATATTGTTGACTGTCATGGCGGTACAATACTGGTGAAAAGCAAACCGGGCTATGGCAGCACGTTTACCATTCGATTACCCAAAAACAACAAAACATGATGAACAGGATATTTTTTGTAGAAGACGATACCAACCTGGGTATGCTGCTGAAGGAGAATATGGAGCATAAAGGTTTTGAGACCGTGTGGTGTAAGGACGGAGAAGAGGGGATGAAGAAGTTCAGACCCGGGTACTTCAGTCTATGCATACTGGATGTGATGTTGCCGATGAAAGATGGCTTTGAGCTATCTAAAGAGATAAGAAAAGTAGACCCTGATGTGCCTTTTATCTTTCTTACATCGAGAGGAATGCAGAACGACAGGATAAAAGGCTTTGAATACGGTTGTGAAGACTATATCACCAAGCCGTTCAGTACGCAGGAGTTGTATATGCGCATTAATGTGATCTTGCGCAGGTTGCATCAGCCTGCTACTGCAGCCAATACAAATGTTTTTGTTGTGGGAAAATATACTTTCGATCATACTGCGATGACCCTGGAGATCAATGGAGAGGTGGAAAAGCTCAGCTCAAAAGAATGTGAATTGCTGTATATGCTGGTGACGAATATCAATGTGCTGGTGAATCGGGATGTAATATTGAGAAAAGTGTGGGGTAATGATGATTATTTTTCGGCTAAGAGTATGGATGTGTACATCAGCAAGATAAGGAAGAGGCTGAAAGAAGACCCTGCTATAGAAATATTGAATGCTTATGGCATAGGATTTAAAATGATAGTAAGCAGTATGTAATGTAGTTACATACTGCTTACTATTCCCGTTACTGTTTTATAAATTCACTATAATTTATTGTTCCTTCTTCATCCTGCATCAACAGCAGGTAAGTCCCCGAAGCCAGGCCGCTGATGTCTATACCTGTTTTGCTGTAATTGTCCAACCTGATCACTACTTTGCCTGTAACATCTGTTACCAGTATGTTGTTCGTTGCAGTAGTAGTTTCGAAGCTGATGACGTTGTGCGCCGGGTTAGGGAAAAGTTTGATATGTTTTGCTTTAGCAGCTGCATTGTCAACTGTTGTGTACACAGGAAGTTCTTTCATGGCTCCACCTTCCGGCAGTGCTGCCCACATGCTGAGAGCGGGACCTCCGCTGTTACTGTCAGGTGTTGCGAAGCCTGAGAAGAGAATCGTTACAGACTTGCCTGTAAGGTTCCAGTCTGTGATCTTGATCTCGTATTTCTCCATTAGTACATTTCCGCTGCCCGTATCTATCTTGATGACAGGAACACCGCCTTGTGCAATAGTGCCGTAAGACGCACTGAAATCACCATAATTAAGGTCAGCAAATAACGATGAGTTGTCCGCTTTCCTGATGTCGATAGCAGGGGCATCTGTGCTGCCGTGCATATACAATACATCGGTGCTCGTTGCTACCGTAGCTTCTTCGCGCGCATTGTTGTTCAGGTCAATGGTCAGTGCCGGCTTTGGCAGGTAGTTGGTATCGCTTTCGATACCATTCAGCACTGCAGCATATGTTTTGCCCGAGTCGAGCGTGATATTGGTATTGAAGAATTGATTACCCGAACCTGCCTTGGCGATACCTACGTTCATGGCCAGGCCGGCATATGCGTCCATATAGGCTGTGGCATGCCTGAAATCTAACGTATCTATTGCTTTTTGGTTATTGACATAAAAGTCAAGTTTCCCAACCCCGGTATCCGCGCTGTTGTGTATTACCTGTATCCTGGCCAGTTTTTCGGCTGTTGTGGTAAATGGTAACTCTACCAGCGGCCCACCTGTAGGCAGTGACAACCAGAGACCGAACGGTTCACCATTGCTGTTGGCTGCAGGATTCATAAAACCTGAACCAATCACTACTACACCCAGTCCCGAAGTAGATAAGGTAGGGAAGTCAGCTTCGTAATTATGTGTGGTTTTGTTGCCAACGGTATTGGTGATGCGGAAGTTGTAGTAGCCAGTAGCAGACAATGAAGTGTAACCGTTGCTGAAATCGCCATATCCCAGATCGTTGGCCAGAATGTCCAGCCCTGTTCTGATATCCATTTGGGGTGCATCAGTACATCCGTTCAGGAACAGCAGGTCGGTTTTTCCGGCAGTTGCTCCTTCCTGTCCCATATTGTATACGTGCATGGACAGTTTTTTGTATGGGCTGTAACCTGTAGTGCTTTTTACCCCGTCTATCACCATCACATAAACATTGGTCTGGTTCAGCGTTATATTCATGTTGTAAAAAGTATCGGCCACGGTAAGTGAAGTACTTTCCGCAACTCCTATGTCAAGAGCTGTTCCTGCAGGCAGGTCAACATATGCCTGTGAGCTTCTGAAAAACAAATCGTTTACCGACAATGATCCGTTTACATAAATATCAATCGTTGGTAAGGCCAGCTCCGGACAATTGTTGATGAACTGCACACGAGTAACCTGTGCTTTTGATGAAAGGGACAGCCATAAAAGAGAGAATACAAGTAGAGTTTTTACGTTCATAAATACTTTTTAAGTAATGAGATCTTCGTTCCTGTTAAAACATTAAAAATAATGAAAATATCCCAAACTGTTACAAACTGACATGCAGATTACAAACCACAGGTTATTAGCACATTATTATTCCTCATTAATTGGTAAATTGACATCTTGAAATAATAAGTTGCAGCTTGCAACGCCTCTTATGAACTTCGGAATTTCAATACATAATAAATATAGTTTCATTACACGCCTGGCAAGTACAATACTGCTGACTGTTTATGTTACAGTTGTCAGTGCGCAGGCACTTGTCAATAAAAAGATACTGCTGAAAAGCGGAACCGTTTACACGCACAACAATGTAGATGAGTGGTTGCAAAATAATCCGGCGGGACGGTTGAAGCTTCCTGTTCAACTACTGTTTCAGTTTGATACGTTACCAGCTGACAGCAGGAAAGAAGTTTTGAAAAACAGCGGTATAGTATTGGGTGATTATATACCCGATAATACTTATGTAGTTACCTGCTACCAATACCCGCAAAAGGAATTATTGAATGCAGCCGGCATAAGCTACATAACGAACGTTACACCGGACATGAAAATGAGTGATGATCTGAAAGCCGCAGTTCAGCATGCAGGAGAAGAGGTAGAACTGACAGTGATGTTTACCGGCGTAAAAGAGGCTGATGCATTGGAGGCTATAGCTACATCGGGCGGAGTAATGCTCAGCAACAGGCTGACCTCTATGGGCTATATCCATGCCCGGCTGCCAAAGCACAACGTCGTTCCGCTTATGCAATGGTATGGCGTAGCATATGCGAATGTATACCGGGAAGATGTACCATTGAATATAGACGAGAAAGCGATGACCCGCGGACAATTGGCAGCAGCACCATTAAGCAACGGAGGATATGGACTGAAAGGGGAGGGTATAACTATTGGTGTAGGAGATAATGTTTCGGGCATATATCACGTAGACCTGATGGACAGGATCATCAACTACAATACGGCAGCTTATACCAATCATGGGGTGCATATCAACGGTATTGTTGGTGGTGCAGGCATAGTAGACCTGCGAGGTGAAGGCATGGCACCTGCAGCTACGCTAACGAACCATTATTTCAGTGATGTGCTTGATGCTACCCCCGAAATATCATCATTGTATAATGTGATCGTAACTAACAACTCTTACTCGTCGGTACAGGGCAATTGCGATAACTCGGGTATCTACGACGTATTGTCGGAAGGGCTGGATAAACTTTGTAATTCTAATAATACCGTATTGCAGGTTTTTGCGGCTGCTAACAACGGCCTGTATGACTGTCCGCCTTACCCGCAGGGGTTTGCCACCATTACAGGAGGGTATCAACCTGCAAAAAATAACCTTGTAGTGGCCAGTACCGACCGTGAGTATGTGAATGCAGACAACTCGTCGCGCGGGCCTGTAAGGGACGGACGATTGAAACCTGAGATATCTGCCGTTGGCGTGAATGTGAACTCAACCACCAGGCATGATGAATATCTTGTAGCAAGTGGTACCAGCATGGCCTGCCCGCAGGTGGCAGGAGCAGCAGCGCTGCTGGCACAAAGAATGAAACAACTGAGCGGCATTACAAAACCCAGGGCTGACCTGCTGAAAACCTTGCTGATAAACGGAGCTACAGATATAGGCAACGAAGGCCCGGACTACAGGTTTGGTTTTGGCTTTCTTAATGTGCAGCGTTCTCTTATTATGCTGGACAGTAACAGGTATGCCACCGGCAATATTTCTACAGGAGGAGAGCAAACCTATGATGTTGTAGTACCTCCCGGTGTTGCTCAACTGAAGGTGCTGTTGTGCTGGCATGATGCGCCTGCTACGCCAATGGCTGCTAAGGTGCTGGTAAATGATATAGACCTTGAAGTGGCTGAACCGGGTAATAAGGTGCACCAACCATTGGTACTTGATGCCACACCGGCTAATATCAATAACCCGGCGGTAGAAAAAGAAGACAGGCTGAATAACTGTGAACAGGTAGTAATAGATGATCCCGGTCCGGGTAAATATACTATCAGGGTAAAAGGCTTTAGTGTGCCAACGGGCAGCCAGGATTATGTCATCGCGTATGACTTTATACCTGCAGGCATAGCCTTTAAATACCCGCTTACTGCCAGTGCTGTAAAGGCAGGTGATTCTATGTATATCTACTGGGATGCATCGAAAGGGAACAGCACATTCACGCTTGAGTATTCTGAGAATACCGGTGGTGTGTGGAATATGATAGATAACAATATTCCCGCAGGACAATTGCATTATAAGTGGGCGGTACCTGCCGGCATCAACTCGGGCAAATGCCTGATGCGGTTGACTCGCGGCGCTGAACAAGCGACGAGTGAAATGTTCATAATCAGCACACAACCTGATGTGAAACTGAGTAGCGTGCAATGTCCCGGATACATACAAATAGAATGGAGTGCCATACCCAATGCTACCGGGTACGTGGTGATGAGAAAAGCAGGGCCTGTTATGGCAGTGGTGGATACCGTAACAATAACTAATTATGTATTCTCCGGTTTAGACCCGGATAGCACTTATTATGTGGCCGTGAGCCCGGTAATAGATGGCCTGGCGGGTTACAGGAATGTAGCGGTAAAGCGCACACCTAAAGATGGTAGCTGCAGCGGCAATATCTCTGACGGTGACCTGATGATAGAAAAAGTGACGGCACCGCTAACGGGGAGAAAGCTAACGGGCACGGAATTAACAGCCGCTGAACTATTAACGGTAAGGGTGCGTAATCTTGATGATGCGCCTTGTAATACTTACAAATTGTCGTACAGCATCAATGGCGGACCATGGGTGCCGCAGAGTATGGCTACTCCTGTTGCCGCCAACAGCGCGACATCTGTGAGTATACTTGGTTTAGACCTTTCTGCTGAAGGAGATCACCACATCAGGGTAGCTATTGAGAATCTGGCACTGGCAGATCCCGTACATAGTAATGATAGTTTTGACTACTACGTGTCCCAATTGCCTAATCCTTCTGTTACGCTGGATTATTATGATGGCTTTGAATCGCTCCCGGTTTTCAGGAGTATTAAAGATACATTCGGGTTGAGTACGGACAGGCGATGGGATTTTGAGAAGACCACCGATACCGGGCAGCTCAGGAGCTTTGTACTCAACAGTGTGCTGATCAGTGGCCAGCGTTCGCTGAGTCTTGACGCCTATAAGAACTGCCCCGGCAATTTCAATGCGCTGACAGGTACATTCAACCTGGCTAATTATGATGCGAACAAAGATGAAGTAAGGCTGGAATTTGATTATATCATACATGGCGTGCCCAAGTTTGAACCCGGCAACGAGGTAGTAGCAAGAGGCAAGGATACTAAGGAGTTTCAACCCATATATACCTATGAAATGAGGTTAGGTGACGTTGGCAAGGTGCTGAATTCAGGCAGTATATCTCTCAGCGACCTGGTATTAAATACCGGTGACAATTTTTCATCCAGTACACAGGTGCAGTTTGGCCAGAATGATATTTCAAATATCGGGGCACTGAAAGCAGGTAGTGGTATGACGCTGGATAATGTACGGTTGTATACCGTGCAAAATGATGTACAACTACTGGGTGTGGTGCTGCCTACACAACTGTCCTGCGGTATCACCGGGCCTTCGCCGTTGACCATAAGGATACGTAATGGTGTGAATATCGAGCAGAAGAATATTTCGTTGCATTACAGGCTGGATAATGGTAGCGTAGTGTCAGAATCGTTATCAAGCCTGGCAGGTAAACAAACCCTTGATTTTACATTCAGTAACCTGTTGGACATCTCCGCCTCCGGCGAGCATCAACTGGATATATGGCTTTCGGCCAACGGGGATACATATCGGAAGAATGACAGCATTCTTGATTACAAGGTGAGGAACCAACCTTTGGTAAGTACCTATCCGTATTTTGAGGATTTTGAATCCGGAGACGGTTATTGGTACACGGGAGGCATCAACAGTTCCTGGGCATATGGCACACCGTCTGCACCAAAGATAAGTGCTGCTTATAGCGGGAAAAAAGCATGGGTGACCAACTTATCTGGCAATTATAATGATAAGGAGAACTCATATCTCTATTCTCCATGTTTTGATATATCAGGGATGGAGCACCCTACATTCAGCAGCAGGATAGCGGTGGATATTGAGAACTGTGATTTTGTGCTGTGTGACGAGGCGCACCTGGAATACACAACAGATGGCGACAAATGGCTGCGTGTAGGGGCATACGGAGAAGGTACCAACTGGTATACCGACAGCAACTACCAGGCATGGAATGTGCTGGATAACACGACATGGCACCAGGCAGAGATAGCGTTACCTGATAGCGTAGGCAATATACAGTTGCGCTACGTATTCCATTCAGATGAGGGCGCATCTTTTGAGGGGCTGGCCATTGATGACATCAGGATATATGACCTGAAACTGTACACGCCTGATAACAGTATTATCAGTATCAGTCCTAATCCTACTGATAATGGCATTGTGAATATAGAATGGGCAGCACACAATGGTACGGATATGCACCTGGTAATGACAGATGCTATGGGCAGAACCGTATACCAGTCAACAGCAACCGCAGGAAATGAGGGTTATAACAAAACGACGTTGCAGACGCCATTGTATGCTTCAGGTATGTACTTTATGCGCATTGTCATAGGCGACAGAGAGCACAAAAGAAAGATCGTATACCGCAGCAGGTAGTGCTTACCTGTTGAACAATATCTTAAGATAGAAAGATGGTTTCCTCAGCTGGTCGCGCAGATCCAGGTCGGTGAACATGCAACTGATAGTCTTACTTAAAGAAGGACTCTTTTCAGCTTTATTCACCACCAGGTTGAACAACCATGGGAAACGGCATAGCTTCTGCATGGTAGTACCCAGTTTCAGTTCGTCGCCCAGTCGCCTGTATAGTACGATATCGTAAGCTTCTTTTATGAACGCGGCATCGAAACGATTTTCTTTCAGACAGTTCTCAATGGCATCTGCCGCCAGCATGCCACTGTACAGAGCGTTGCCGATACCCTCACCGCTGAAAGGGTCTATCAGGCTGGCTGCATCACCGGTCAATAAGAAGTTCTCACCGGACACGGGCATTTGCTCCATACCCATCGGCAATCCCCAGCCCAGTATCTTACCATCCAGTTTAGCATTTTTGAAGCGTGGGCTGATGTTAGGGTTGTTCTTGATAGCGTCCAGCATTTTTTCGCGCAGGTTGATCTTTTTCGCCCTGATGCGTTCTGATAATATGCCTACCCCCACATTGGTTTTTCCATTGGGCAGGGGGAATATCCAGAAATAGCCGGGCAATACCTCGGGAAGGAAATGCAGTTCTATGAAATTTTCTTCGTGCATACCTGTCACGCCATCATAATAAGCGCGCAGACCTACGGCAGATGTTTTATCTGTTGTGTATTCACTAAGGAACTGCTTACGCACAATGCTCTTGTCGCCGTCTGCACCAACCAGCAGTGGTGCGGTGATGGTATATGTCTGCCCGTTCTGTACAAAAGTTACTGTCACTTTGCCATCGGTACGGGTAATTTCTTTTACTGACGCCTGCTGAAATATGGTGCTGTATTCAGTAGGGAGTTTTTCAAACAGGAAATTGTCGAAAACCAGTCGCGGGGTAGTGAATCCCGGAGCTTGTTCGCCCGGTTGTTTGTTGGGGTTGAAGGGTATATGCAATGGTTTGCCATTGGGCGCAACGAATATGATGCCGTGGCTGGGCGTAAACTTCTCAGGTTGACGGAATATCTCCTGCAGCCACTCGGGGTTGGCTTTGCGCAATACAAAGGCTGTTTTGCCGCTGCATGCATCGCCGCATACCTTATCGCGTGGAAACTGGTCTTTTTCCAGGATTATGTGTGGTATGCCTGCTTTTGATAGATATATTGACGTTCCTGCTCCTGCAGGCCCTGCACCGATGATAATAACCGAAGTCTCTAAATGCTTACTGTCCATTGCTTCTTGAAGCGCCAAATATAGCAGGCTAAAGCCAATTTTATGCCTGTTTGCCCAAATAATCAGCATTAATTCTGCATGATGTACCTTATTTCAACTACATACTACATTGGTTAACAATATGTAAATGTCGCCTGCAAACTTGTTGACGACACCTCCGGCATGCTAAGTTTGTATGTAATGCCGGCAGGCATATGAAACGAACAAATAGATAAAATGTCCGATAACAGGGTATATTTCAAGAACTTAAACGGCGTCAGGTTCCTGGCGGCACTGGTGGTTATTATCCACCATATAGAGATGGGTAAGTTCTGGTTGGGACAGCCCAATATCTATAAAAATTCATTTGTGGGCGGTGTATTCGGTCAGTTGGGTATTATTCTGTTCTTTGTGTTGAGTGGTTTCCTCATCACTTATCTTTTGCTGGAAGAACACCGCCGTTCTGGAACAATATCTATCAAGAGTTTCTATATGCGACGTATCCTGCGCATATGGCCGGTATACTATCTTATTGTTCTGCTCAGCTTTTTTGTCTTTCCGCATATAGACTTCTTTTACCTGCCCACCTATAGTGAACATATTAATGACGCCTTTTGGGTAAAGGCGGCATTGTATCTTTCGTTCCTGCCCAACCTGGGTTATACTTTGTACGAGCATATTGCTTATGCCACACAAACGTGGTCGGTTGGGGTAGAAGAACAGTTCTACCTGATATGGCCTGTATTGATGTTGTGGGCCATCAATAAGAAGAAGATAATGCCCATGCTGGTTGGTGTTATCGTATTCTACCTGTTAGTAAAAACGGTAACCGTATATTTCTATAGCCAGGATATGACCCGTTTCACCACGCAGGAATATGCATGGTTGTTCTGGGATCATTTCTCCATAGACTGTATGGCTCTGGGCGGCATTGGCGCTTACCTGTTGTTCTATAACAAACAAAAGATTCTGGACATCTTGTTCAATAGATACCTGCAACTGGCTTTGTACGCTGTCCTTGCTATTGTTACTGTAAAAGGCTGGGTGTTGCCCTGGTATAATAAAGAGTGGTACGCCCTGGTATTTACCGTTCTTATACTGAATCTGGCAGCTAATAAGCAATCTGTTATCAATCTTGAATTCAAACCGCTGAATTATTTAGGAAAAATATCATATGGTTTGTACATGTACCATAATATAGTACTGATAGTGACCATCAAGCTGATGATAATATATAATGTTGTTGAAATAAGTTCTGTTGCAGGTACAGTCGTTCTTTATGTATTATCATTGGGAGGCACCGGGCTGCTTTCTGCTCTTTCATATGAATACTTCGAAAAATGGTTCTTGTCTGCAAAAACAAGGTTTGCCAAAGTGCAGAGTGGCGATAAGATAGAAGACCATGCTCCCGTAAAGGCGAGCGATACACCAATAGAACAGTTACATATTCCAGGTGCTGTTTCAGTAAAATAGAATATTCTGAAAGCTTTTCGGGACATTATTTTATATTATATCAGGTGATGTTCTGCCCTTGAGACAGTTTCAATAAGTTAAAAAATAAGCCTTACAAAGGATAAAACCTTCATTTATCTGCTGCAAACCTGTATCTTTGCGCCCCAAACAGGTTCTTAATAGAATGATCGGTCGTAGAAATATCAGGGTCAAAGTTATGCAGGCACTTTATACACTTGCTACTACAGGTGTAACCACCCCTGAAGAACAAAAGAAAAAAGGTGCTGAATTACTGGACGAAAAGCTGGCCCGTTTTTTAGATCTCTTCGTAATATCCGTTCTGTATACAATGCGTGTAGCCCAGTATGCCGAAAAAGACGCCGGCAAAAGGGCATCAAAATATCTTCCAACCTCAGACGACCTGAATGTCAATACCAAGATCTCTGGCAATGATTTTCTTTGGAAGATACTGAACAATGAGACCTTTACAGAGAAAATAAAGGATAAGGATATAAACAGGTACCTGGATGAGGACCTGGTAAAAAAGATATACAAGCGATTTGTTGAAACCGATGAGTATGAAAGCTATACTTCGGTAAGGGAAAGAGACCCCAAAATTGAGGTGGCTATCATCAAATACATATGGGATGAGCAGATATACGGTGATGAGTCTGTGATGGAATATTTTACAGATGAACTGCCCGGCTGGGAAGATGATATGGATATGGTGAAGATATTGATGGATAACTTCTTCAAAAGCAGCTCACGCATCAACTTCCTTAAACTTATCTCTGCCGAGAAGAATGAATATGCACACAACCTGCTGGTTACAACTATAGAGAAAGAAGAGTACTGTGTGGAGCTGATACAGCCTAAACTGGTGAACTGGGATTCTGAGCGTGTAGCGCTGATAGATATGCTGTTGCTGCGCATGGGCGTTTGTGAGCTCCTGTATTTCCCAACCATACCTACCAAGGTTACTATCAATGAATATATCGAGATAGCCAAGTTGTACAGTACACCACAAAGCGGGCAGTTTGTGAACGGGGTGCTTGATAATATTCTGAAAGACCTGGCTAAGGAAAATAAAATTCATAAAGAACAGAGAAACGCTAAATAAATTTGCCAAAACACTTTGTATGAAAAAGTTCATGCCTTTTTTGATGCTGGTTTTATTAGCAACAGCTTGTAACGATGATACAACGCAAAAGCAGGATGCGACAGGTAAAGACCTTTTGTCTACTGAGCTGGTGAACAATCCTCACTCTGCCGACGGATTGGACACAGCAGCGCAGAATGCATTGCCGACCATGGATTTTACAGATACTCTGCATGACTTTGGCACCCTGAATGAAGGAGAGAAAGCAGTATATGATTTTGCCTTTACCAACAATGGTAAAACGCCGCTGATCATAAGCGACGCAAAAGGCTCTTGTGGATGCACGGTAGCAGAGTTTCCGCGCGACCCGATCGCGCCTGGAGCTTCAGGTAAGATACAAGTGGTATTTAACTCTATAGATAAGTCAGGCCACCAGGAAAAATCAGTATCTGTCACCACCAATACAGCACGCAGCGTGCATATGCTGTACTTTAAAGGTGATGTGAAGGCTGATCCGAATAAAACGTATTAATTTTATATAATAAACCATCAGAATAATGTTAGCACAGATCTATTCAGTATTATTACAAGCGCCGGCCGGCGGAGGCAGTATCCAGCTTATCTTTTTGGTAGGTATGATCGCCGTGATGTATTTCTTTATGATACGTCCGCAGGCAAAACGCCAGAAAGAGCAAAAACAATTTGCCACCACTATAGATGTTGGTGAGCGTGTAGTTACTTCAGCGGGGATCCATGGTACTATCAAGCGTACCAATGATGATGATACCCTTTTGCTGGAAGTACACCACGGTTCTTTTATTACTATTGAGCGCTCAGCTGTATCAATGGAAATGACCAATGCATTCCGCAAAAAAGCAGGAATTGCAACAGCATCTGCCGATACAAAAAAATAATTACGGGTTTATGCTGAAAGTAGGAATTACAGGAGGCATAGGGGCCGGTAAGTCAGTTGTATGCCGGGTGTTTCATACACTCGGCATACCTGTATTTGATGCTGACCATGCTGCAAAAATGCTCATGGACACAGACCCCACACTGATAGCGGGTATTACTAAGTTGCTTGGCCCCGGTGTATATACGTCGGGCAAGGTGAACAGGGAGCAACTGGCAGCGGCTGTGTTTAAAGACAAAAGCCTGTTGCAACAACTCAACGCGCTGGTGCATCCCGCAACCATAGACTACGGTAAGAAATGGATGCAGCAGCAAAACGCGCCTTATACCATAAAAGAAGCAGCCATATTTTTTGAAAGCGGCAGCTACAAGGATATGGATGTGATGGTAGGTGTTACTGCACCTGAAGAACTTCGAATATCAAGGGCGATGCAACGTTCGGGTATGACCCGTGAAAAAGTGCAGGAACGTATTGCCAGCCAGATGAATGACGCAGAAAAAATGGCCATGTGTGATCATGTAATTATCAATGATGATAAGCAGGCCATCATACCTCAGGTAATGCAGTTGCATAGCCAACTACTTGACAGGGCAAAACTGCGCTAATTTACTCGCCCCACACATCGGCAATGTACTTCTTGTAAACAAATATATTATCCTCGTCAGTTTCCGTTTCCTGCAGGTGCAATAAGGTTTTGTGCAGCATATTCAATCTCCTGTTTGCTTTGGTAGCTGAGTTTTTTGTGTTGGTGGCTGCCACCTCATCTTTAAAGAAATAGGCAACGTCGAAAATATAAGATGCTATTGATGCCCGGTAAACACCTATGTTTTCCGTGGTAATATAGTTTTCCACTTCGGCCAGAACTTTGGCAAACGCATCATCCGAAGGTGTGTTCTTCATATATTTAGCCAGGCTGCCTGAATAGCTTATTTTGTTATTGCCTGCAAAACGGTAGTGCCATTCATTTATCAGAACGGTATCTTCGGTATTCCCTTTTTCACCTATAATATCCCATACTTTATTCAGCAGCGCTGCTTTCGGGTACTGTGCCAGCATCTTTTTAGCAACAGAGTACACGGTGTCTTTATCTACTACTGCCAGTGCGCCTAATGCGGCGGCTTCTACTTTATATGATATATCAGCAAGCCCCACGTATATATCATCTTCTGCAGCAGATACTTTCCATTTGGCCAGCACATCGAAAGCAGCTGCCCGCACGTGGCAGGACATATCCTGTACGGCCAGCATCTGAACGTCTGACCTGAACATATTCTGCACTTTGTCCGTCTTCTGCTGTTGCAACACATTCATCACAAAAACCCTTACATATTCCAGGTTGTCCATTACGGCCTTTTTATACATATCCTGCACACTTGCAGTGCCTAAGCTGTTGCTGCAGGCTTTCAGCGAGGCTATTTTTGCACGGTAGTCTTCGGGCCGAGCATTGTAGTAACATCTTACCCAATGGTCGGTTGCTTTGTCGTCGTTTATTTTGCCAACCAGCAGGTGGTCAGCGTCGATGTAAACAGCAGGTCTTGTGCTGTCATGATACGGGTAGCTTACGGTCATCGTCCGTACATCCATGTCTATCATATCACTGAATACCTGCTTGCCATTCACCACATTAATTTTGAAGGGCAGGCGGTACATCTGGTCCTGTTTTTGCACCAGTGTTATTTTGACATTTCGTGCTTTGTCGTCAAATACATAATTCACATCTATTACCGGGTGTCCGCCCCTGAAATACCACTGGTCGAAGAACCAGTTCCAGTCTTTACCTGTTGCTTTCTCTACAGCCATGCGCCAGTTATGTACTTCGGCAGGTTGCAGTGCATTACTATGCAGGTATATGTCCATGGCCCTGTAAAAAGCGCTGTCGCCTGCCAGCCCATGCAGGTAGTGCAGTATACTGGCACCTTTCTGGTAGGATATCCTGTCGAACATATCCTCACGCTCGTTGTAGTGGAAACGGGCGAGTGGTGCATCGTTCTTGTCTGCCTGGTTCAGGTAGGACATAAAATCATCATAGCCGAGTTTTTGCTGCGATGCTTCGCCGTATTTGTACCTGCGCCACAGTTGTTCGCCATAAGTAGCGAATGATTCATTCAATGTCAGGTTCGACCAAGACTCAGCCGTTACATAATCGCCAAACCACTGGTGGAACAACTCATGGGATACCACGTCTTCATAATCCTTGTCTATCATTTCGCGCTTGTCCTGGTTGATGAACTCACCGAACAGGGTAGCACTGGTGTTCTCCATCGCCCCGGAAACATAATCCCTGACTACTACCTGCGAATATTTATTCCAAGGATAAGGCACACCGGTAACACCTGAAAAGAAGCCGATCATTTCGGGTGTGTTTTTGAACATTTCCAGGGCGTAAGGTGCAAATTGTGGTTCTACGTAGTAGTTCACATCCTTGCCATTCCACTGTTTGTCTGCCACTATCTCAAACTTACCTATGGCAAACATCATTACATAAGGCTGTATCTCCTTATCCATGCTCCACACATCAGTACGTGTACCATCCTCATGAAACACTGCCTCTCCGGACTGCCCGTTGCTCAGCGTGGTCATGCTGTCGGGCACCGTAAGGTGTATGCGTGTGGTAAAACGCTCATTGGGCCTGTCGAAGGTGGGTACCCAGTGCGAGTTGGCCTGTGTTTCTCCCTGTGTCCATATCTGCACAGGTTTGTTGGGTACACTCCTGTCGGTATTGATAAAATACAATCCCCTGTCGTCCCTGATGGCCTTACTGCCTCCTGTAGGTGCAGCATAAGGTTGGGCTATATAGTCTATGGATACTTTTACTTGCTCTTTGTTGTGGTATTTCCTGTCAAGGTAAATGGTCAGGCTGTCGTTGTTGTAATTCAGTTTTTGTTTCATGCCATTCACCAGGACATCTTTTATCTGCATGCTTTTAGCATCCAGTATTATTTTGTCGCTGCTGTAGAAGTAGGGGTGCATATCCAGCTCTGCATGGCCGGTAGCTGTTTTTTCTGCAAAGTTGAAACGTAAGGCCACATCTGTATGAGTAATATCCCAGTCCATGGTTTCTGACGCCCTGTATTCGCTGCCTGCTGAACTTATTGTGATATCCGGTAGCATTACCGACCTTGCTGTTTTCCGACTGCTGCTGCAAGATGCTGCAATAAGAACGGGCACCATTAAAAGAGGGAATAAAGATCTCATATGTATTATTGCTCTGATGTGTATTTGCAGAGGTAATATTACTCAATACTTACAATATAGAGCTACCCTTTACCGGGGTATTTTGATTTAAGGGCACAAGGCCATACCTAAGGTGAGTTGTTAAACCTTCCAAGTCTGCTGAAAGCCAATAATAATTGGTTAAATTTGCCCTCTATTAAAACAAACACGTTACATGCTGCAGATATCTGTAAACGATAAAGAAGCCTATTCGGTAGTAAATGAAGGCGGCGAATGGCTGCTGGATGGTACAAAAGTGGATTGTGATATTCAGTTGCAACCCAATGGGCTCATCAGCATATTATATAATAACAAAAGTTATACAGCTACTGTTGAGGGTATTGATGTCAAAGCCAAGCAACTAACGCTCAGGATAGACGGTCGTCTGCAGCGGGTAGCTGTCAGTGAGCCGATGGACCAGTTGCTGGCCAGTATGGGTATGGACCTGAAAGCCATGCAGAAGGCAGAGCCTGTAAAGGCACCTATGCCGGGTATGATCCTGAAAATAATGGTAGAACCCGGGCAGCAGATAGCCAAAGGCGATGGGTTGCTGATTCTTGAGGCCATGAAGATGGAGAATGTGCTGAAGGCTGGTGCCGATGCTAAAGTAAAAGCCATCAATGTACAGGAAAAAACAGCTGTCGAAAAGGGAGCAATATTAATAGAACTGGAATAGTGAAGCAGGCCCTTCATACCATACTGTTTGTTTTGTTGTGTACGGTATTGCCCGGTGGGCTGCTGGCCAATGGTTTTTCCTATGTATATATACAGGGAGACAAGACACTGCCTTTCTATGTGAAACTGGAGGACCAGATGCTGCCCCGTTATGGAAAAAACTATAACCTGATACCACAACTGGCACCCGGTGTTATTAATATACAGGTACTGTTTCAGCAAAATGCTTACCCGGCACAAAAGTTCTCTATTGTAGTCCCGGAGAGTGGTTTCAGGGGGTTTCTGCTCATGAAGAAAGGTGATGCGTTTACCTTATATGATATTCACCAGCAGTTTTACCTGCATGCAGGTAATAAGCCCGAAGATGATAAAGCTCCCGTTGCCAATACAGCAGAAGCCTATGTATACAAACCCCGGATTGAAAGTACGCCTGCTCCGGTTGCAAATAGCACGGTAGCCAGGCAAAGCTCAGGGCCCAGGTTCATGACGAATGTAGAGCTGAACAACGAACGCACCATACAGCAGGAGCCTGCGCGTGAGGTACGCGAAAGCAGGAGGAATGAACCACAGGAAGAGGTCAGTTATTCTGAAACAGGTTATGGCAGGCAGGATGAATATACCTCGCCGGAACCGGAGGGGAATAGCATGGCAGTTACGAACAGCGACTGCCCCGAACCCGTAAGCGAAGGGGATTTTGAAGACCTGTATAAAAAAGTGCAGGACAAAAACGAAAAAACGAAACTGAAATACCTTCTGTCGAAAATGGATGGCTGTTATACCAGCAACCAGGCACGGATATTGACAGAAGCATTAAGTAATGACCCGGAAAAATACACGTTCCTGAAAAGGGTATACCCCCGTATCACGGACCAGTATAATTTTCCTGCTCATGAAAATCTGCTGTCTACCGAAGAATGGAAGAGTTATTTCAGGCTGATCATATCAAAATAATATTATGAAAAAGATACTGTTAGGCTGTACCGCAATGGTGGTGTTATTTGCGGCGTGTAAAACACAGGATAAGAAAAGTATGATAACCGGCAAATGGCAGGCTATAAGCCTGGATAATCCTGAGTTGGCAAAACTTATGGATGAGCAACGCCACTTCCTCGATACATTTGGCAGGAACAACACTCCTGAGCAGAATGTAGAAGTATACGGTTTCAGCAATATAGACAGTGCCCGTGAGGCCAATAAAATGGAGCTGGAAGCCTATATAACAGCACAGGAGACAGCAGTAAAGAATACATGGTTCGATTTTCGCAAGGATGGTATCGTGGTGATGAACTTCAACGGGGAGGCGGACTCTACCAAATGGCATATAGACGAGCAAGGTATGCTTACACTGGATGAAACATCAAAAGGAAGCACCTCGGGAGAGATAAAAATGGATATCATATCACTGAGCGATACCATGCTGAAACTGCAACTGAATGAAGAAGGAATGAGCAGCACGGTAATATTTAGGCCATCAGATAAATAATTAGTGTTTATCTTTAACCACTTTTTTAATAAAAGAAACGAGTAAGTAATATGCGTACAATAGCATTTCGCCAGGCATTAAGAGAGGCTCTGCAGGAAGAGATGAGAAGGGACGAGACCGTATTCCTGATGGGGGAGGAGGTAGCACAATATAATGGCGCTTATAAGGTAAGCCAGGGTATGTTGGACGAGTTTGGCCCGAGGCGTGTCATTGATACACCCATCGCCGAGCTGGGCTTTGCTTCCATAGGTGTGGGAGCAGCTATGAACGGCGTGCGCCCGGTAGTTGAATTCATGACGTGGAACTTTGCCGTACTGGCACTGGACCAGATACTGAACCACGCAGCCAAGATGCGCTCTATGAGTGGCGGACAGTTTGGATGCCCTATCGTGTTCAGGGGGCCCAATGCATCGGCAGGTCAGCTGGGTGCGCAGCACTCACAGGCGTTTGAAAGCTGGTATGCCAATATCCCCGGTATCAAAGTAATATCCGTTTCTAATCCGTATGATGCAAAGGGCTTGCTCAAGTCTGCCATCAGGGATGAGAACCCCGTAGTGTTCATGGAAAGCGAGGTAATGTATGGAGACGAGGGAGAAGTGCCGGAAGAAGAGTACCTGATACCTATAGGTAAGGCCGACATCAAACGTTCCGGTACCGATGTTACCATTGTATCTTTTAACAAGATGATGAAGGTGGCGCTGGGCGCTGCTGAAGAGCTGGCCAAAGAGGGAATAGACGCTGAGGTAATAGACCTGCGTACTATACGCCCGCTGGATTGGGCAACCATCATTGAGTCGGTAAAGAAAACAAACAGGTTGGTGATAGTAGAAGAGCAATGGCCGTTCGGCAGTGTGTCATCTGAAATAGCATACAGGGTGCAGAAAGATGCTTTTGATTACCTGGACGCCCCGGTGAAACGCATTACGGCAGCTGATACCAACATGCACTATGCAGGCAACCTGGTAGCAGCCGCACTGCCTGATGTGGCCCGCACGGTAAAGCTGATAAAAGACGTAATGTACCTGCGTAAATAAAAGGTACTTAAGATAAATAAAGGCCCTTTGCGTCAGCAAAGGGCCTTTTAGTCGGTCAACTATTCAAAATATTATTTGTCAGATTTTTCGTCGGCAAACAACCACCCGTTTATGGTTTGTTCTCCTGTCACCAGGTCGTGATAATACATCACAGAGCGGTCTTCTGATATTTCAATGCCCGTGATGCTGAGGGTATGAGTAGCCCCTTTGTTCAGGTTCAGGTTCATACGTTCAAAACCTTCGCCTCCGTGCTCGTGAAACCAGCGTATAGCTTCGCCGGTTATCTTTTTCTGAGACAGGCGCCATTCGTCGAACCGTTTGCGGCGGCGGGCTATCATAGCCTCGTCAAACAGTGTTACCGACGACCACATATTGGGCATGTCTGCCGGCAACGAGGTAACGAACTTTTCATATTCATCCCACCTCATTTCCCATAGTGTGCCGTTTTGTTTCAGCCATACCACAAGGGTAAAGGGCTCAATATCATGCAGGTCTATTTCATTGAATTTTTTTACGGGATTGTCAGAGTCAAAAATGTCCAGGAATACGAGTCCCCTGTTCCTCCTGTATTTGTCTTTGCGTATGTGCGGTGCAAATGCGCCGTTCAACAGTACCATTGAGTTACCGTTGTTGTGTATACCTATCCAGGTACCGCCACTCTTATCGCTTTGCGGGTATAATATTTTGCCGGACTCTACCTTCTTCACAGTAGGGGCAATGGCGCCTGACTTTGAGGGTCTGTCGTCCCTGTTCACTGTAATGAATATTTTGTCTTTATATGGCAAGTATGTAACTGTTGACATAGCTCTTCCTGATCTCTGATTGTGCTGCGCGGTAATGTGAAAAAACATTTACCGGACGAATGGATACGATCGATTACCTAGCAATTTATACTTTTTTTGCCAAGACTAAAAGTGAATTATATCTTAAATGAGCAGGCCCTGAAAATGGCAATGTTGCTTTGGCATTAAACTACTGTATCTACAAGGTTTGTAGTTACCGGCGGCCTAAAGATATTTTAAAAAATAATGGGAGGTGGTCCTGTTAAGGAACAATATATACATTGGGCGAGTACACCTTATTGCTGCCTGTACCGTTCTTATCTTCCATGTATATCTCAAAATTAAGGGTATCACCTGTAGGGTGATCTGGCCTCAGGGCAAATTGTGTTGATGCAGGTAGTTTCAGGGTAATATCACCACTTATGTTGAACTGGTCGTCCGGCAGTTTAGTATATATTTCATCGGGCAATGAATAAGTAGCCACGTTCTGGTCGCGGGAGTCTTTCAGGTACACGATGGTAGGTGTAGTACTGCTGCCTACTTTGTCTACGGCAATTGTATACCGCAAGTTCATTATTACAGTATCTTTGGCTGCACGGTCTACTACTATAGTGTCAGAAATCCCCCTGAAGACGATAGCCGGTTTTTCCAGCGGAGAACCGGGTTTACTACAGGATGTAGCAATGATGATCATAGAGGCAAAGAGTACCGTATACTTTTTCATACCTACCAAAGTTAATAAAAGTGGGATATATTTTTCAAAAGGAACCAATTAAATATCTCAGCAGTATAAACGGGCAGAATTTTGAGGATATTGCCCTGGAGCTGTTCCGCTACCAGTATGCCCGTAACGATATCTACCGCCGTTTTACCGATGCTTTGCATATCATTCCCGGCAATGTACATCATATCACCGGTATACCTTTTTTACCGGTAAGCTTTTACAAAACGCATAAAGTAGTTATCGGCGATATAAATGATGATACGCTGGTATTCAGCAGCAGCACCACAACCTCTGACATCCCCGGCAGGCATTATGTACAGGATAAGACATTGTATGATGAGAGCCTTTTTACAGGTTTTGCACAGCAGTATGGCGACGTGAAGGATTATGCGATACTGGCTCTGCTGCCCTCTTACCTGCAGCGCGGAGGGGCATCGCTGGTATATATGGCAGAAAGATTGATGCAGGCAAGCGGGCACAGACTTAATGGGTTCTATTTGGACGAATATGAAAAACTGGCTGCTGTGCTGGCAGAACTGGAAGCTGGCGGGCAACCCACTTTGTTATTGGGTGTCACGTTCGCATTGCTCGATTTTGCGGAGGCACATCCTATGCAACTGAAACATACCATAGTAATGGAAACAGGCGGTATGAAAGGCAGGCGCAGGGAGATGACCCGTGGTGAGGTACATGATGTATTGAAAGAAAAATTGGGCGTAAAACAGGTACACTCTGAATATGGCATGACTGAACTTTTATCGCAGGCATATGCTACGCACGATGGACTATTTCGTCCGTCTGCTACTATGCGTGTATTGGTGCGCGATATGAACGATCCGCTGGATGTAAGTACATCGGGCAGCGGGTGTATCAACGTTATAGACCTGGCCAATGTGCACTCCTGCGCCTTTATTGCTACAGATGATATGGGGCGAATATATGCGGATGGGAGCTTTGAAGTATTGGGCCGTGCCGACCATTCTGCACTGCGTGGTTGCAACCTGATGGTTGTATAAATTTTTCATTTGTTTGTAAATAAAACTGCCTTATCTTTGCAGCCCTTTAGTTCCTGAACGGAATGCCCAGGTGGCGAAATTGGTAGACGCACTGTGTTCAGGTCGCAGCGCCTGCAAGGGTGTGATGGTTCGAATCCATTCCTGGGCACAAGGCCCCTCTCTCAGAGAGGGGCCTTGTTATTTAAGCAAAATACATGGTTTAATAGTTATTGTCATACTGAACGCAGTGAATGGATCTGCATGATGTGTAGTAATGAAGCTTTATGCAGGTACCTGGCAGATACTTCACTTCAGGATGTTTCGTTCAGTATAACAGCTTTTTACACATAATTAGTCTCGCCTTTAGGGGGATAGGGGGACGCCTCGAATAGATCTTTACTATTGTTATTGTCATTCTGAACGCAGTGAATGGATCTGCATGATGTTTAGTAATGTGGCATCTTGCATGTGCTCAGGAGATGTCTCCCTGTGTTCGACATGACGGCTTTGATTGGGGTAGTAAATACATACAACCAATTCGCTTTTTGGGTAACTTTAATATGTTGAAAACCTTACATGAACTATGACCACCTGTAGAAATTACCTCATTACTTCCATGTTGTTGATGTGTTTGCATGCCTCTTCCAAAGAGGGGAATAACATCGCAAACTCAGCTTCCACTCAATTTATTGCCAACAAAGGGCAGGTGACAGACCAGTATCATGGAGCAAGACCTGATATAGACGCTAAGATAGAGGCGGGTGGCGTGACGATGTTTATAGGGGACGGGCAACTGCATTATCAGTGGGTTGCGGGGCAAGGTCAAAAGTCAGAAGGCAAAACCCAAAAGTTTGGCGCGAGTGAAGACACACCCCTAACCCCTCTCAAGAGGGGAAGTGTTGATCCAACATCCGATATCCAGGATCAACCATCTAATATCGAGATATACAGGATGGATGTGACGCTGGTGGGGGCGAATAAGAATGCAGAGGTAGTGTTTGAGGAGCCGACGGGTTATTATGAGAATTATTACACGGCGCATACGGGTGAAAATGGTGTGATGGCGAAGGGATATAAAAGAGTTATTTATAAGGATATTTACCCGGGGATAGACCTCATCTACTACGTTGATGAGAATTCAAAAGGGAAAAGTGAAAATCAAAAACTATCCGGCACGAGTGAGCACCCAGCCCTAACCCTTCCCGAGAGGGGAAATTTGAAATACGACTTTATTGTGTACCCGGGTGGTAATGTTGCGGATATACGGTTGCGCTACGATGGGGCTACGGAAATGAAGATGGTGGATGGCGCACTTATGGCGACGACGCCATTTGGCAGTATCACGGAGCAGGCACCTTATTGTTATGTGCAGGAAGGTGGCGTGGCAGTTACTTCCGCTTACAAGCTGAGGGGTAATGAACTGAGCTTTGACATTGGCAAATACGTGGGTACATTAGTGATAGACCCTTACCTGAGGTGGGGCACATATTTTGGTGGCAGCCTTGGTGACGATGCGGATGATATAACCACTAGCCTAGATGGGTATATATACATGGCTGGTCGTACTCAAAGTACTAATAATATCGCTACAAGTGGTGCCTACCGTACAAGCCTCTCGGGCAGCGCCTATACTGATGCTTTTGTGGCTAAATTTGATGATAGCTGCCACCGATTATGGGCTACCTACTATGGTGGGGCAAACCAGGAAGAAGCGCACGGCATTGCTACAGACAGGTTGGGCAATATATACTTTTGCGGTATTACCTGTAGTGATACCGGTATTGCCACTACGGGTGCGCACCAGGATATACATGGCAGCTACCCGCTACCGCCCATGCAGAATGTAACAGACGATGGGTTCCTGGTGAAACTGAACAGTGCCGGACAGCGCCAGTGGAGTACTTATTATGGTGGGCAGGGCATTGACCATGCCCTGGGTATAGCCTGTGACAGGAATAACCAGGTGTATATATGCGGCAATACTACCAGCGCTACTAATATATCTACACTGGGTAGTTTTATGTATTTTCCTATTTATGGCAGTACGGTCCCTTTGTACGGTACACATGGCTTCCTGGCCAAATTCAACGGGGCGGGGCAGCGGCTCTGGGGCACTTATTTTGCCGATAGTAATGGACAGGCACTTTATAAGGTGAGTTGTGATACTGCTAATAATGTGTTTGTGGGCGGGAATACCTTTATAAGTTCAACTACCACCAATACTCTTGCTACCAGCGGGGTGTACCAGCAGGGGCCTGTAAACAGCTCAAACTTAAGTGATGGTATCTTAGCCAAGTTCAGCCCTTCCGGTTCATTATTATGGTGCAGTTATTATGGAGGCAGCAATAATGATAGGATATACAATATTGCTTGTGATGACAGCGGGCAGGTATATGCAACAGGGTACACCTACAGTACGACCAATATTGCCAGCCCCAATGCCTATGACACCAGCAGAAATGGCTCCTGCGCATTCTTAGTGAAGTTTAATGGTGCTAATGGTCACAGGATATGGGGTACTTATTATGGAGGTGCTACTACTAATGCAACGGGGATTGCTATCAGTCCGGGTAACAGGATATATATAGGAGGGTCTACATCCAGTGATACTGTTGTTGCTACTAATAATGCTTATAAAACCAGCAGGTCCGGTGCCTCTGATGCATTTATTGCAGAGTTCACTGCGGGGGGACAACTACGGTATGCCACCTATTACGGAGGTGTGGGAAATGATGGTGGGGTTGATGGCTATTCAGTTATTTCTGGAGGTGGAGGAGAAGTTGGCCTTACTTGTAGCCGTGAGGGCGTAGTATATTTAGCTTCAGGTACTTCCAGTACAAGTAACATATCTATAGGCAATGTTTACCAAAGTACAATCGGAGGAAATTTAGATGCTTACTTAGTAGCGTTTTATACCGATACTACGGTATTTGTGAAACAGCCTTTTACCGATACGGTTTGGTGCCCGGGCGATACGGTGCATATCGTGTATGGTGTTAACCTGCCCTTTGTATCGGGCAACAGCTTTACGGTGCAACTGAGCAATGCCAGCGGCAGCTTTGCCAGCCCTGTAACCATAGGCAGCAAAACAGCGGTAGATAAAGATACCATCACCTGCGTAATACCATTGGCTACCACGGCAGGTACGGGCTACCGCATTCGCATAGTGGGCAGCAATCCCGCACGCACCTCAGAAGATAACGACTGGGATATACGTATCAAAGCTAATCCGGCATCTTTCAGCAACAGCAGCAACAGCCCTGTGTGTACAACAGATACATTAAGGCTGAATGGTAGCAGCACCAGCACAGGCATTACCTGGGCATGGACAGGGCCGAACAGCTTTACCTCCTCAGCAGAAGATACGGTGATAGCTAATACCGCCATGAGCCATGCTGGTAACTATATACTCACGGCAACGCTGAACAGCACCGGCTGCAGCCTGAAGGATACTACCACGGTAACAGTGAACCCAACACCCGCCAAGCCTACAGCTGGCAGCAACAGTCCTGTGTGCGAAACAAAGACCATTAACTTGTCAACCAGCACCACCACCAATGGCGTGAGCTATGCATGGACGGGACCGGGCTATAGTTCGGCTACACAAAACCCTACGGTGACTAATAATGCAGCGAGTACACATGCGGGAGACTATATCAGCACGGTAACCATTAATGGTTGCAGCAACCGAGATACGGTAACGGTAACCGTACTACCCAAACCAGCGAAGCCAACAGCGGCTGCGCCCAACAGTCCGCTATGCGCCCACCAGGACCTGCAACTAACTGCTACTACCATCAACGGCGCTAACTACACATGGTACGGCCCGGCAGGGTATTATGAATATACCCAAAACCCAACCCGCAACTATATGCAACTGAACTATGCCGGAGCCTACTATGTATTCGCCAACCTGAATGGTTGTATATCAGATACCGACAGCGTGGTAGTGGTAGTCAATACCGACCCGAATGTGAGCATTTACCCCACACCGGGCACTACGATATGTGACGGGCAAAAAGCTATATTCACCGCCATACCTACCAACGGTGGCAGCGTGGGCTACGACTGGCGGGTGAACGGAGCCAGCAAGGGAGTGACAACAGCCAGCTATACCACCACAGGCTTAAAGAACGGTGATGAGGTGACCTGCCTGATGGTGAGCATAGGCACCTGTGCTACTACTTTTACCGATACCAGCAATGCCATAAAAATGGTGGTACAGGATCTGAAAACCCCAAGCGTGACCATCAGTGCCGATGCAGGTCCTTCTTTATTCCCTAATGAGCCGATCAACTTTACGGCAGACCCGAAAGATGCGGGAAGCAATCCGAAGTACCAGTGGAAACGCAACGGGCAAAGTGTAGGCGGCGCCACAGGCAAAACATGGGGCGCCAATGCTAACTTCCTCACCAATGGTGATAATATCTGCGTACTGATTACCAGCGACTATGCCTGCCCGAACCCTGATACGGCACTGAGCAACTGCATCAAGCTGGAGATAAGGCTGGGTGTTGAGGATATTGTCCGTGACAATAATATCCGTATTTATCCAAATCCTACCAGTGGTACTATTACGGTTACATCCTCTGCCATCATAGAGCAAATCACCCTAACCGACCTGTTAGGAAAACAGGTGCTGAGCCAAACCGGCGGCGGCAAAAAAGTACAGGCTGATATGAGCGGCCTTGCCGCGGGTGTATATATCATCAAAGTAAATGGTAGTGTAGCGGGGAGGGTTATTAAGAAGTAAAAAGTCAAATCCGATAGCTATCAGTCCTGATTTATATTTGTCTAAAATAGCAAAAATACGTATATTTGTATGTCCGGTGTTGTTGTCGGAAAGTTCTTTGATACTATCGGAAAGTAGTGCTTCGGGAGGATTGTTAAGTAAACTGACTACCATGATTTACTTAACATTACTTAACAACCGAACTTGTGAGCTCATTAAGGCAATTGAATAGACATTAATAACTTAACAACCGAACTTGTGAGCTCGTTAAGGCAATTGAATAGACATTAATAACTTAACAACCGAACTTGTGAGCTCGTTAAGGCAATTGAATAGACATTAATAACTTAACAACCGAACTTGTGAGCTCGTTAAGGCAATTGAATAGACATTAATAACTTAACAAAATGTCCGGTTACTGATTGATAATTAATTGTTTAACCGCTGATTAAAAATAGCTACACAGATAGTGTTAATTTGTTATTTGTTACAGAAATGTTAGGTTTTTTTATGATTTACCCCAACCATCCGGGTATTTTAGCCCTCTACCCAATATAATCGCAAATTTATATACCACATGAAAAAGCTGTTACTACTCTTATCCGGATTCATATTTACCTGCACCTCATATGCCTCTCACTTTTCAGGCGGAGAGATCCGGTACGAATTCAACGGAACGAACTATGATGTGTACTTGTCTTTATACAAAATATGCGAAGGTGGTGCGTCGCTCACCAACGCGGCTACAATAAATGTATCGTCCGTATCTCAAACATACAATGCAAATGTCAACCTTACTTTCCTGGGTTTTGATACGGTTAATGTGAGTTGCCCGCTCAGCGCAAGTCGTTGTATTAATCCTACTTCAGCCATACCCGGTTATATTACGGCACGTTTTAAAGGCACCATGTCTTTGCCCACGGCTGCTACCGACTGGGTGGTGTCGTATACCAGTGCTGCCAGGATCAGCAGCCTTGTGAACCTGAATTCAGGCGCAAGTGCACAGATGTACCTGTATACAAATATTGACAACAGTACAGCTATCAACTCAAACCCATTGATGGCCAGCTCACCTTCTTACTTTATGTTGGTCAATACACCAACAATCATTCCTCTGCAGGCCATAGACCCCGAGGGAGATGCGCTGGTGTATGACCTTGTGGCTCCTTTGACAGCCTCGGGATCTAATGCTACATATGCGGCAGGGTACTCTGCAACTGCCCCATTAGGAAGCACAGGTACAGCCACTATCAATACCACTAATAATACACTCACGCTTAACTCACCTGCAACGGGTACATTTGCTATTGGCCTGCGTGTGCGGGAATACCGCAACAGTGTACTGGTTGGGGAGTATATCAGGGAGTTCACATTGGCGGTGATGCCGGGCACAGGTTCAGGTATAACTATTCCAGCTCCTACCTCTACTACCAGCTTCACTTATTACACATGTCCGGGCCAGACAACCAACAGCATTGTTCTGAACTTTGTGGATCCGACCAGTACAGATTCTGTATACTTAGATGTAACAACACCGACATTAAGCGGCTGGACATTCAGCACCAGTGTTACACCGGGTATTCCGTCCGCTTCCGCTACCATCAACTGGACTACACCGGGTACACTCAACCCGGCAACACTACCTCACTTCTTCATTAAAGTAAGGGCCAGGGACAATGGCTGTCCTAAAGCTGTTGCAGACTACGCTGTTGTGGTGCGTACCCGCCAGTGCACAGCAGACTCGGTATGGCCGGGTGATGCCAATGGTGATTTTACAGTGAATATATATGACCCGCTGGCCATTGCCATAGCAGCCGGCCAGACAGGGCCAACCAGGCCGGGAGCCAGCACCAGTTGGACAGCACAGGCTTGTCCTAACTGGGCCAACTCGTTTGTGACCAACAATACTAACATGAAACATGCCGACTGTAATGGTGATGGTACTGTAAATAGCTCAGACCTTGCAGCAGTAACGGCCAACTACTCACTTTCTCATCCCAAGGGAGGAAGGAGCAAAACTACAGGTGCCAATGACCTGTATTTTGATATGACTGGTGTCAATATGGCTCCGGGTGCTTATGTGTCCATACCCATAAAACTGGGGTCGTCCACTCAAACCATCAGTAATGTATATGCCATTGCCACACAGGTGCAGTTGAATGGTTTATCGCTTTCTACTGCTCCTGCCATAACCAATAATAACAGCTGGCTGGATAATGGCAGCAATGCTATCAACTTCAGCTATGGCGCAAGTGCCACAGCCGTTGACTGGGTATTGGGCCGCACCAACCAGCAAAATGTTTCGGGCCAGGGAACGATAGGTACACTCAACTTTATGGTGCCTGCAACGGCGAAAATAGGAGATAACTTTACATTGAGTTTTACCAATACTGTGCTTATAGACAAGGATGGTGCTGAGCGTTATGACATTAACCAGGTAGATGCCACAGGTGCTGTACAGCAGTCGAACGGCATAGCAGGTGTAGCTGCCCGCATCAGTGCTGTGTCAATAGTACCCAATCCTTCCGGTAATACGGCATACCTTAATATGTCACTGAAAGCTGATGCTGATGTGAATGTAACGGTATTGGATGTTACCGGCAAAGTGGTTTGGTCTGTTAATGATAACTATACTAAAGGGGAACAAAGTATAGCACTACCTGCCGGTAACCTGGCCGGTGGTATGTATATGGTTCGCCTGTCAACAGGTGAAGGCAATGCGTCTGTAATGAAATGGATAAAACAATGATGTACTAAGTACAACAATGTAGTCATTTAGTTTTCTTTTTGTTGTACGTGAGTAAGTATTATTATTTTTGAATTTGAAGTTTATATGTAACGTTCCAAAATAGTCTCTATGAAAAAGTTGATACAGTTACTGATTTGTTTTTTGTGTACGTTCAGTACATATGCCTCTCACTTCTCAGGCGGAGAGATCAGGTATGAATTCAATGGGACTAATTATGATGTGTACCTGACTGTGTACAAAGTTTGTGAAAGCACTGCAGGGGCACCTTTGCCTAATTCTGTTACTATTAATGTTCAATCTGTTAATAACGCAACCAGTTTTACGCAGGCCCTTACTTTCATTGGGTTTGATACGATCGATATTAATTGTCCCAGCAGCACAAATTTTTGTCATAATCCAACTACCGGCACTTTGCCCGGGTATATACAGGCGAAATTCAAAAGTACGATAACCTTACCCTCACAGGCCAGTGACTGGCATATCAGCTGGCAAAATTGTTGCCGCATTTCAGGTATATTAAACGGCGCTTCAGGTCAGAGCTTTTACATTGATACATGGTTGGACAATACAGCTGCTATCAACTCAAATGCGAGGATGACCACTGCTCCTTCGTACTATATATCGGCAAATGATACGGCTGTGATCCCGCTGCAAACAATAGACCCGGATGGCGATAGTATAGCTTACAAGATAATTGAGCCATTATCAGCAGTAGGAACGTCAATAACTTATGCCCCGTTGCCGTATTCACTTACCAATCCGTTGGGGCCTGGCGGCATATGCAAAATTGATGCTGCAACTCATACGTTAATGTTGAAGTCACCTACCCAGGGGATGTTTGATGTAGCCTTTGTAGTAGAAGAATACAGGCATGGTGTTAAGGTGGGTAGTTATATCAGGGACATAACATTCGCTGTAGTACCGTCTACACCAAAGTTATCTTACCCTAAACAAAGTACAACCAACCCTACCTTTGTGTATACCTGCCCGGGACAATCATCCAATAGTATTGTACTTAATTTTACTGACCCAACCAGTACAGATTCTGTTTATTTAGATGTGGTTACACCTGCTTTGACAGGATGGACTTTCAACAAGGTCATTTCAAATGGCAGCCCGTCTGCGTCTGCCACTATCACATGGTCTACACCCTCTGTTTTGAACCCTGCTACGCTACCATATTTTTACGTAACAGTAAAAGCCAGGGATAATGCATGTCCCAGTTCAAAAGCAGAATATTCGGTGTTGGTACGTACCCGCCAGTGCAATGCAGATACAGTGTGGCCAGGCGACGCCAATGGAGACTTTACGGTGAATATATACGACCCGCTGGCTATTGCTATAGCGGCCGGACAAACAGGACCTACCAGGACGGGTGCCACCATAAGTTGGACACCACAGTATTGTGCTAACTGGGCGACAACATTGGTGACCAACAATACCAATATGAAGCATGCTGACTGTAATGGTGATGGTACTGTAAATAACTCAGACCTTACTGCTGTAACTGCTAACTATTCACTCTCACATCCAAAGGGGGGAAGGAGTAAAACTACAGGGATTAATGACCTGTATTTTGATATGACCGGCATTAATATGACACCGGGTGCGCATGTATCTATACCGATAAAACTGGGTTCGTCAACACAATCCATCAACAATATTTACGCCATTGCAACCCAGGTACAACTTGATGGCTTGCCGCTTACAGCAGCGCCAACCATCACTAACAACAACAGCTGGCTGGATAACAGCAGCAGTGCTGTTAACTTCAATTATGGGGTAAATAATACAACAGTGGACTGGGTACTGGGTCGCACCAACCAGCAAAACGTTTCAGGCCAGGGAACGATAGGCACCCTTAATTTTACCGTGCCTACATCGCTGACAATTGGTGCACATTATCAGCTTAGCTTTGTTAATACTGTGCTTATTGATAAAGATGGTGTTGAGCGTTATGACATTAACCAGGTAGAAGCAACGGGTACATTACAGCAGTCGAACGGTGTAGCAGGTGTAGTTGCAAAGATAAATGCTGTGTCTATAGTGCCTAACCCTTCGGGCAACACCGCGCACGTTAATATGTCACTGAAAGCTGATGCTGATGTGAACGTGACTGTATCCGATGTTACCGGCAAAGTGGTGTGGTCTGTTGATGGTAACTATGCTAAAGGCGAGCATAGTATTGCACTCCCTGCCGGCAACCTGGCCGGTGGTATGTATGTGGTTCGCCTGTCAACAGGTGAAGGCAATACATCTGTAATGAAATGGATAAAACAATAGCCGTTTACGAATAGTAAGTATAACAAAGGCCCCGTTTTTACGGGGCCATCGTATGGAATTCCATTTAGTCAGACTGTATTAAAATGGTGCGTCGTCATCCTCTTCCGGCCTTGGCCTGTTGAATTTTTGTGGAGGCATCATGTCGTCGTCATCCAGGTTGAAATCATTGGCCTTTGAAGGAAGGGTCTGGTAGCCGCCCTGTATGTACATCTTGGAACCACCGAAATCGCTGGTATCGCGGCCTTTAATGCCCGCTTGCGGGTTGTCTCCTGCAGGTGGGTTAAATCCACCACCGAAGTTGCCTCCGCCACCAAAACCACCAAAGCCATCGTCAGGCATGTCGGTAAACTTTTGGTATTCTTTTATGAAGCGGACTTTTACGGTATCGGTACTACCGTTACGGTGTTTGGCTACGTGTATATGGGTTTCCCCTTCAATAGGCTGTCCCATTTCGTCGTTGTTGATGCCGTAGTATTCAGGACGGTACAGGAACATTACCATATCTGCATCCTGCTCGATGGCTCCTGATTCACGCAGGTCACTCAACTGGGGCACTTTAGATTCTTTTCTTGATTCAACAGAACGGTTCAACTGGGACAGTGCAATAATAGGAACTTCCAGTTCTTTTGCCAGTGCTTTCAGGTCGCGGGAAATTTTAGATATTTCCTGCTCACGGTTGCCGCCTTTCTCGTTACTGCCCTGCATTAGCTGCAGGTAATCTATCACGATCATTTTGATGTCGTGTTTCTGTTTCAACCTCCTTGCCTTGGCGCGCAATTCGAATATGTTCAGAGCTGCCTGGTCGTCAAGATAGATAGGCGCAGATGCCAGTTTGTTCATACGTTGCGTCATCTGCACAAATTCGTGCTCCTGCATACGTCCCTTTGTAATAGCCTCCATGCCTACCTCTGTCACGGCTGCGAGCATCCTTTTTACCAACTGTCCTGAACCCATCTCAAGTGAGAAGAAGGCTACAGGGAATGGATCCGGTGAGTGCATAGCTGCATTCATGGTCAGGTTAAGACAGAATGCCGTTTTACCCACCGCAGGACGTGCTGCAAGGATAATAAGGTCGGTCTTTTGCCAGCCGGAAGTAAGCTTATCGAGGTCTTTAAATCCGGTAGGAACACCGGTAAGGTCGTCTTTTTTATTCTTGGCTTCCTCTATCTCTTGTACAGTTCTCACCAATACATCTTTCAGGCTGGTGAAGTTCTTACGCAGGTGATTGTCTGTTATCTCGTATAGGCTGCTCTCAGCCTTATCCAGCAGGTCGAATACGTCAGAGCTATCTTCATAGGCATTGCTGATGATCTCGCCGGAAATACGTATCAGTTCGCGCTGAATGAACTTTTCCATCACGATACGAGCATGCGACTCTACGTGCGCACTGGAAACCACATTCATGGTCAGGTTGGTCAGGTAGTAAGGCCCGCCAACAATTTCCAGTTCATTGCTTTTCCTGAGTTCTTCCGTTACGGTCAGCAGGTCGACAGGCATACCCTTATCGAACAGCCGGCGGATGCTCGCATATATCTTCTGGTTAGCGTCTACATAAAAGCATTCTACACTCTGTATGATCTCCAATACCTCTGCCAGCTTATCCTTTTCCAGCATAATAGCGCCCAGTATAGCTTCTTCCAGTTCTGGTGCCTGAGGTGGTATTTTGCCATATACAAGTGTAGAAACATCCGGTTTGCGGCTGCGAGTGCCTCCGAATTCTTTTTTTATGTTTACTGCCATTGTGGGTTAGTGTACGTTTTTTATTGTAAATCAAAAATTATCCATCCGCTACCAGCCCTGTTTTGCCATTTTCTATGTTACGGAAACGTGTCCTAATCGTTAACGTGGCATTACCGGAGTGTTAATTGCGATAGCGGAAAACGAATGTAATCGGAAAAATGAGACTTGCCGAGGTTTGAGAAAAATATAATTTTCAGCCATCCGTCAACAGCTTTTCCACAGCTTATTCTATTGTATTATTGATATGTATTAAAGTTACGAACTTTTATGATGCGAAAATCACATATATTCACATATAACTCACAATATGCTGTTAATAAAAGGTTTTGCGAAGGATTTCTTTTAAAGGATGCGATTTGCTATAACGATGGGTTATCTTTACACCCGATCTCAGAAACAGGACATAGGTAATGGTAATATCATATAATTGGTTATTGGACTATATGCAGGAGCCCGTAGCGTTGGGCGAATTGTCTGATATCCTGACATCAATAGGATTGGAAGTAGAGGCACTGGAGCCTGCGGAAGTAGTGAAAGGCAGCCTGGAAGGGTTGGTTATCGGCGAAGTTTTGACTTGTGAAAAGCACCCCGGAGCAGACAAACTGAAGGTGACAACGGTAAATATCGGGGGCGATGAACCCCTGCACATTGTGTGCGGGGCACCTAACGTTGCTGCCGGGCAAAAGGTGGTTGTGGCGCCCGTGGGCAGTACAGTTCACCCGACCAGTGGTGAATCTTTCCCTATAAAGAAAGCTAAAATACGTGGTGAAGCCAGCGAGGGTATGATATGTGCAGAGGATGAGATAGGCCTGGGTACAGGCCATGATGGAATAATGATACTGCCTGCAGAGGCGCAGGTGGGCATGCTTGCCAAAGACTATTTCAATATTCCGGCGGCAGATACAGCGATACATATCGGCTTAACGCCTAACCGCTCTGACGCAATGAGCCACATAGGCGTGGCTAAAGATGTGGCTGCATATCTATCCTATCATAAGGGTAAGAAGTATGAAGTGAAGTTACCTGAAACTAAGCTTGAGTCGATTGGTAAAGCATCAGGCATTACGATAAATGTGCATAATACAGATGCCTGTCCAAGGTATATGGGTATTGATGTAAAGGGTGTGAAAGTAGAACCTTCTCCGGACTGGCTGAAACAACGTTTACAGGCGATCGGCGTACGTTCTATCAATAACATTGTAGACATCACCAACTATGTGTTGCACGAATGGGGACAACCACTACACGCTTTTGATGCAGATAAGATAAAGGGAAATGCTGTCAATGTTCAGTTTTTGCCTAAGGGTACAAAGTTTGTAACACTGGATGAGCAGGAACGCAAACTGAATGACAGCGACCTGATGATATGCGATGCCAGTGAAGGTATGTGTATCGCAGGAGTGTTTGGTGGCGCGCACAGTGGCGTTACAGATGCTACAACCAACATCTTTATCGAGAGTGCTTACTTTGATCCTATGCATATACGCCGGACCTCCATGAGTTACGGGCTGCGTACGGATGCTGCTACTCATTTTGAGAAAGGAGTGGACATCAATAACCTGGAGCCTGCCTTGATACGTGCTGCAACTATGATGGCAGAACTGGCAGGAGGAACCATAGCTTCGGATATTACAGATGTATATCCTCAGCCATTGGCACGGGTATCTGTTGATGTTACCTATACCTATATTACTAAGCTGAGTGGTAAGGAATATGATAAAGAGGCGGTAAAAGGACTGATGACCTCGATGGGATTTGTGATTGAAAAAGAAAATGAAGAAGGTTTTACGGTTACCGTACCTACAAATAAAACAGATGTGAGCCAGCCTGCGGATATTGTTGAGGAGGTATTGAGAATGGACGGACTGGATAACATTCCGATACCGGATAAACTGAACATGAGTCTGACCCGTCCTATGGCGAACGACAGGGACGACAGGAACAAACTGGCGGATATTCTCTGTGGTATGGGCTTTAGTGAACTGGTAACCAACTCTATCGTGAACAGCAAATACTATCCTGAACAAGAAGGTATGGTGAAGATGCTGAACAGCCTGACCAGTGAACTGGATGTGTTGCGTCCTTCGATGCTGGAGAGCGGACTGGAAGTGATACAGTATAACTGCAACCGTAAGAACACGAACCTGGCTTTCTTTGAATTTGGCAAAATATATGGTACCAGTGAAAATGGTTACGCAGAGCAGCATCAACTGGCGCTATATGTAACGGGCAAAACCCACGTAGGAAGCTGGAACCAGAAAGAACAGGACGCAGATGTTTATTATGTGAAAGGGGTTGTGAACAATCTTGCTACCTATGCAGGAATAAAAAAGATAGCTGAGAACTATACCGATATCGGGCTGGTGTTGCAATGGAAGAAACAAACACTGGCAACTATAGAGGAAGTGAATAGTAGGAAATTACATGCATTTGACATCAAACAACCTGTATTTTTTGCAGCTATTAACTGGGACGTATGGATGCAGGCAGTAGCAGTAAGTAAGATAAAGTACACAGAAGTGCCTAAGTACCCGGCTGTACATCGCGACCTGGCGATAGTACTGGATAAAAATATCACTTACCAGCAGGTACAGCAAGCAACAAATAAACTGAATATCGCATCTTTGCAGGAGTATGGCTTATTTGACGTGTTTGAAAGTGAGAAACTGGGTGCAGGTAAAAAGTCATATGCGTTGAATTATATTTTTCAGTTGCAAGACCGTACTTTAACAGATGAAGAGACTGATGGCCTGATGCAGCAATTGATAACAACATATAAAAAGGAGCTACAGGCACAAATCAGGGAGTAATGCAGGAACTGGCATTGTTACATACCAAACTGGAGAAGCTGCTGAAGAAATACACGGCTTTGCAGGCCGAACATAACGACCTGCTACAGACTATGCGTGCACAAAACGAGACGTTGTTGGTATTGAACAAAAAAGTGGCCAGCCTGGAAGATGAACTGAATACAGCAAAAACAGCTGACGCAATAACTGCCAAAGAAGATAAGGCCGCCGTGAAAAAACAACTTAACACGTTGATAGGAGACATTGATAAACTACTGGCATCACTCAATGACTAAGCCGAATAATATCTTACTCATATTGTTAATTATTGCGGGCACTTCAGTTGCAGGCTGCAATAAGAGTGGAGATGGCCGTAACCCCTGCCTGGTGCCCAGGCGGTATTTTCTGACCATGCAAACCTGCAATGCAGCTGATACAGGTAGTGCGGGTGTAGCAGTGAAGCTACCATCACCCCAAGTCGGGTATGTAGATACAGCTATCTGGTTTGCAGATGGGAAAGCTCCATCAAACAGTTTTACGGGGCCATTGTCGTCAGTTGCAGATAGTACCAGATGGTTCATTGCCCCGGATACGAATTTCCCCGACGCAAAGGATACGATCGTTTTTTACTACCAGCGAGTACCTGTATTTTTGTCAACAGGGTGTGGCTATACCATGAAGTATTCGTTGCAATATTTATCTGTTACCAAAAATATTATTGACTCGGCCAGAGTAGAGGCCGCCGAAGTGAATGGTACCAAAGACGTGATCCATGTTAAAGTATTTTATTAGCATATTATTACTGGGTTTTTGTCTTCACGCAGCGGCACAGGATGCTGATGAAAGTGATGAACAACGCAACGCTATTATAGATAGCGCACACCAGGTGCGTCTGGGTTTCGATGTTGGTAAATTGCTGTTCAACCAGTTGCAGAATGGCAAACAGAAAAAGACAGGCTATGAAATAGAGTTTGACTATTACCATCGTAAAGACATGTTCTTTGTGTTGGAAGGTGGTTGGGGTAACGGTTCATTAAACTATAGCGACCTGTCGTACAAAAGCAGCAATATATTTTTTCGTGGAGGTATTAATAAAAGTCTTTTGCCAAGGCTAAGACAGAACGACTGGGATATGGCTTTTATAGGTTTGCGATACGGTGTAGGTTTTATAGACCGCAGTGCAGCTGACTATTCTATTACAGACAGCACATGGGGAGTTGTTTCAGGTACATTCCCTGCTACAAATCTCACTGCACACTGGATAGAGCTAACGGGCGGTGTGCGAGTAGAAATAATTAAGCAGGTATTTCTTGGTTGGAGTGTACGCGGTAAGTTCTTGTTGAACGGAAAGAAATTTACCGAGTTGCCACCATACTATATAGCCGGTTACGGCAGGGGCGAAAAAAACAGCATATTTGATTTTAACATTTACCTGGGCTATGCCCTGAGATGGGATAAAAAGGCAAAGCATATTAAACAATAATATGCTTTTTGCCAATAAGTACATTTTAACTGAACATCTTTGTGATGTCATTCAGGTCTACATCGCCGTCTTTGTCTTTATCCAATCCCAGCATACCTCCTACACTATTGATGGTATTTGATATACCGCCATTGCCTTGTAACGAAGACAAGATACCTGAAAGGCCGATGCTGTTATCGTTGGGGTCGTTAGCTTTCTTTGTCAGCGAATTGATGACTTGGGGTATGAGTGACGCAGCAATGCCGGATGCAGCACCTTTGTCAATACCGAATTTCTGAGTAATGCTATCTATAAAATTTCCCGACAGTTGGTTGACTATATTGCTGTCGCCTGCATTGTTGCCATTGCTGAACAGGCTACTTACCTGGTCCATGTTGCCGCTGTTCATCATGTTTTGCAAGCCCGAAAAAATGCTCGTGCCGGCTTCCTGCATCACGGCTTCGTTGTATTGATTAGGCACATTGTCGTTCTCTACTATTGAACTTTGTGCATTTTGTTGCACTATCTGCATCAATTGATCTAACATATTTATGGATTTTGTTGCTGTAAAGTAGCAAAAATGCTGTTTAGCTGTTATGAATTAATGATTAATTACAGCGTAGCAGTTGTAACACCTGAGCGTTTTATCACTTCTTCCAGCTCTTTTTCGCGTTTTTGTATCCTAAACCGGGCAGGGGAGAAGGTCCAGGTAGTGCGTAGCTTGTTCAGTCTGTCTTTGGGAGGGAGGAAGATGATACGCCTGATCCAGTTGAGGGCAACGAAATGTTTGAAAGTACGCGAAAGTTTTACAAAGTACACAACTGTTGACTCGTTGCATTCGCTCAGCAGATTATCCAGTTCGTGAGGGTCGGTAAATGAAGATATACATAGTACGGTTCCCTGTTTCGGGTTGAAGTATTCCTGCAGGCTTTTGTCTTTGTGCCAGGAGCTGTTGCTGATGATCCTTGAGCTGCGTTCGGCATCGGTAAGGTGCTCCGGCAGGTTAAAGGATTGGTCGGGAATGTAGCGCATAGCCCATTCTTTTGCCGCTAATGTATCATACACAGTCCAGATGTTGTTTTTGTAATAGTTCAGCATCTCTTTCATGTAGCCATCCCCTATCCACTGTGTTTTTACAGGTGCGTAAAAGGAAGCATAGAAATACAGGTGCGATGCAAATGGCTCAAACCGTTCAGGGATACGAACCACCAGTTCTCTGTTCTTTGCATATACCTTCCATACTATTCTGCGTACGTCATCACCCGCTTCAAAATCTTTATAGTTCAGGTATTCGCCTTCTACACGTCTCAGCTGGTCGATACGTACATCTGTATTCTCCGTTTTTTTAGGAGCTACATCTTTATCCTCCTTCTTGCGCAGAACAGGCGGCTGGTGAAACTGTCCTTTTACGGGTTGGTGCACAGCCAGCGAGAACAAATGCAGCATATCATGAAAATAGATGAACCCACCTCTCAGTTCGTATTCTTTTATGTCAGGTAGCTCCATCCTGTTGCGTCCTGTTACGGCAACTGGCCAGATGCTGTTCTCTTTTCTTTTGTTGGATAGCAGGCTGAATTTATCCGTCATGTGATGGTCGTCGTAAAAAAGCCGCCCTTTAATAAAACCCAGCAAAGGACGTTTAGCACTATACAGTAGTGCATCCATGTATAGCTTGTTCTTTTTACCTTCTGCTGTTTTGGTTACAAAGTTCAGTTCAAGCCTTGCCTTACCTTTTTTGTATAGCCACATGTAGTACAGCCAGCTAATGAGCGTACTCAGCACAGAAGCACAGATAAGCACGATGATGAACCAGAATACCATCTTGCCCATGAGCATAATAAAGGGGCGGAAAGCCTCAGGATCTGTATCAGACGCAGGACTGTATAATAGCCTGTAACTGAAATAAGCTGCCACCACACAAAATAAAGTGTTGATGGTAAACGGAAAGTATTGTGCGTAATACCTGAACAGCCATTTTGTTTTCTTCCAGGACATAGATTATTGTAAGAACGAAAAATAAGCAATTGTATATCAATAATCTGTTAAAACAGCCTGAAATGTTGTTGGGTGAAACCATTGTGTATCGTACATTTATTCAAATAAACATATGTTATGAAGAGATTTCTTGTTTTGCTCTGGTTGTTTTTAGGAAGTATTATTTCTTTTGCCCAGAATGCAGAAGCGGAAAAAGCCGCAAAAGAAATGATGAGCGGTGACGGTGCTGCTAAAATGATGGAAATGATGAGCAAGATGATGAGTGTGGAAACACGGTCGCGGTATAGTTTTCCTGTAAGCATGAAGATGGAGATAAACAGCTATGAGAAAGGCGCTAAGAAGGAGACCAGCAACATGGAATATTACATCAATGCTGAGCAACAAACACTGGCATTTATGGGTAAAGACAAGGTGAACAAAAACCAGGATATGACGGCAATATTTGATGCAAAAAATAACGCGGTTGTTATGGTTGCTGAAAAGGACAAATCTTACATAGCCATGAATACAAAGGCAATAGAAGACCTGGGACTGGATAAGATGATGCAGGAGCGCGGAACTTACAGCAACGTGAAATGTAGTAAATCGGGAAAGACAAAAACAATAAAGGGTTACCCATGCGAAGAGTACGTGTGCGTAGATGAAGATAACCATACTAAAACCGAAGCCTGGGTGACCAATAAGATGCAGGTTGATTTTGCCAAAGCATCAGGCAAAAGTCCGTGGGGGAAATATTTTCATGGGTTAGATGGCATGACGGGTATGATCATGCAGGGTAAGTTCTATAAGAACAACCAGTTGGAGGGGAGTATGGAAGTGGTAGAGGTAAATGAAAAATCGGGCTATACCATCAATATGGGTAATTATACCAAGAAAGACCTGTATAATCAGCGTTAATCCGTTTCGAGCTTGATGCCTGTTTTTGTAAATGAGATCTTACGCTGTTTGTAGAGTGAACCGGTGGCCATCTTAAATGCTTTTTTACTCATGCCAAAAAAATCGTAGATCTCTTCCGGGTCTGATTTATCATGATAAGGCAGGTACCCATTATGTTCGTCTAACAAGCGGAGAATTTTTTCTGTTTCGTCCTCAATACGTTGATACCCTTTTTTGCCTATAGCAACTGTTACTTTATTGTCTGGCAATATTGATTTTACATACCCTTTCAACTTGTCCCCGGTATTCAGTTCTTTAAAAACATCATTAAAGTGTACCAACCCTTCGTGCATGTTGTTAATGATGACAGCATAGCCGATCTCAGTCTCCCTCCATACCAACAGGTCTACCTCATCGCCTTCTGCTACGGTCAGTTCTTCATTGCTGATGTGTTTTGAGATACGTTCGGTGGCAGCTACGCGTCCTGTCATTTCATCAACGTATATATATACAAGATATTTACCGCCTACCCTGATCGGGGACGATTGTTGAGATAATGGCAGGAAAAGGTCCTTCATCAGCCCCCAGTCAAGAAAGGCGCCTTGGTTATTCTTGTCTTTTACGCGCAGTGCTACAATATCGCCCACAACACCGTATGGTTTTTGAGAGGTAGCGATAGGGCGGCCTTCGTTGTCGTTATAAACGAATACCGTTATCTCATCCCCATCCTGCACACCCTCGGGCACAAAGCGGGTTGGCATAAGTATCTCCGTTCCGTCTCCATCCAGGTAGATGCCGAAGTCAACATGTTTCACAACCTTTAATGTATGATATATACCCGCCTGTACCATTTGCCAATAGTTTAGTGTGCGAAGCTACTCTATTTTTTCATGGCCATGGTCAGCAGGAATACAGAATCTTCTACTGCCACCACGCTATGAGGTATTTTTTCATGTAGGGTTACCATGTTTCCGGGTGTGAGCTTTTGCTCTTCGTTATTGGCTTTAAATATGATATGCCCCTCCAGCGCCTGTACGCTGATGACACCGTCTGCGGTATGTTCAGGCAGTTCGGTATTCATATGCAAACCTATCATCACAATACGCATATTGTCACTTTTGAACAATGTAATGGAGTTCCGTTTGTTGTTCAGCCATGCTTCTTCCGATTTTATCTGGCGGATGTAACCGTTCAGGTCAATATTTACAAGCGGGGCATCAATGGTACGCTCTCCTTCAGGTCTTTTCGGGGTGGCGTCATTTGTTTTATCTTCCATGATATTTGTATTTACTGTTGTTTAAAGGTACGAACCGTTACATCCTTATTCAACAGATACACATATTTGGTATATTGCAGTATAAATCTGGTTTTATGAAAAAAGTATTACCCATTTTCTTACTGTGTGCAGGAATTGCAACCTGTGCCTGCGGACAAATTACTATTACATCAGGCGATATGCCGGTATCCGGTGACACTTTGAGGTACAGCACAACCATTCCCGTAGGGTTTAACATAAACCTGAATGATACCGGTGCTAATAAGGTCTGGAATTTTGATACTATGAAACCCGTTACACAAGGATTGAATGAGTATAAGTTAGCACTGCAAGTAAATTTAGCCTATGTGACAATTTCTCCTACGGCTTATGGGTATAAAGTAGCCGATACCTTTGGGGGGGCAGGCGGTGCTCCATTGCCGATCAGTGTTACTGAGGTATACACATTCTTCAATAAAAAAGGCACGGCACCTAATAACAGGTTCATTGCAGAGGGCTTTGGTGCCAAGATCAGTGGTGTGCCAATTCCTGCAACTTACAGCAATGAGGATGAGCTGTTTTTCTTTCCGCTGGAGTATGGCGATAAAGATACTTCTGATTATTATCTGAATGTTCCGGTGCCTTCTGTAGGCAGAATGGTACAAACCGGTGACCGCAGAACACAGGTAGACGCATGGGGAACAATACAAACGCCTTATTTTACTACACCCAAAAGTTGTATCAGAGTACGCTCCGAAGTGAGTGGGACGGATAGCTTTATTATGAGCTCATTGCCTGTGCCTCCGATAGGTATCCCAAGACAGACGGTAGACTACTTCTGGCTTGTGCAGGGTGAACATTATCCCGCATTGTGGATAACTACGAATATGGTGGGTAGTACAGAAACTATTTCTACGGTACGTTACAGGGATACATACAGAGGGCTTTCTGTAGGGGATGTGAAAACAAACACTATCAGTAAGCTGGACGTTTATCCTAATCCCGCTGATAACAGGTTGCGTATTGATATACCTGCGGGTAACACTCATTTTATAGTTGAAGTGTTTGATCTGCAGGGTAAGCTGGTTCTTTCAGCGCAGGATAATAATGATCTGGATATTACCAGGCTGACTCCGGGTAATTACTTCACCCGTGTAACTTTTGAGAATGGAATAGGTGTTGCACCTTTTGTAAAACAATAATTGAAGAAAAGTATAAAAACAAGAAAGGAGCCTTACGGGGCTCCTTTCTTGTTAAATTATTACGAGAGAGACAAAACTTATTCCTGAGTAGCAGTGTACACTACGTCAACCGCGTAAGTACCTGCAGGGTAAGCAAAACCTGGAGTAGCTTTATACTTTACACTGAAAGTCTGGTTGCCACCACGGTCAGCTGCTGTGATCAGGTCCTGGTTAGAAGCTGTCAGCGTAGAGTAAGCAGTTGAAGAGAACGGGCTGGCTATAGAACCACCTGTACCGTTAGCTGTTACTTTTACTGCCAGAACACCACTTACAGGCATTGTTGGAGCCGGGGTAGTGTTACCTGTGTATGAGAAGTTTGTAGCGTTAGCTTTAACAGCTACTGAGAAATTCTTGTTAGAACGTACTTTCAGTTCCTGTGCATCACTCTCAACACCGTTAGCGTAGTCGTTAACTGTTGTGAAAGGGATAGTCACGTCAGCACCTGTAGCAGAGCTGTTACCTGTGAAAGTGATCTCGATTGCGTTGCTGAGTACCAGGTTGGTAGTTTGAGAAGCAGAAGAGGTCTGGTTAGCCTGGTTTTGAGCGTTAGCTGCGAAACCGATTGAAGCGAAAACTGCGATTGCGATGATCTTTTTCATAATTGTTTGTTTTTGTTAGTTTGGTTGTTTGTTTAAAAATGTTTGTTGTTTGTGTTTGTCGTTATTGACGATACAAAGATGCGACGCCGGTACACATATGGGAAATATTTACGCCCGGTTAACCACGCGTTTGCAACCTGCTAACAACCTGTTAACAAAATTAGCAACTTAACTAATTGATAATCAATATTTTAAAATTATTATTGATTTGAGGTGATAAAAACAGGTTCATAATAAAAAGCCATATTAACAGTATTTCAAGAGAAAAATAAAGAATGAATAACCGGAGTGACATAGGGTTGTCATCGGGAGGGTTAACTTTGCTGATAAATTAAGAAGCATATATGAGTACGTATAAGAATTGCCAGAGTTGCAGCATGCCATTAGATAAGGACCCCGGCGGCGGCGGTACCAATGCAGATGGTAGTAAGAGTGATAAATACTGTAGCTATTGTTATGCCAATGGAGAATTTGTGGCAAAGGATATGACTGTAACTGAAATGCAGGAATACGTGAAGAAGAAATTACAGTCTATGGGTTTCCCGGGTTTTCTGGCAGGCATGCTTACTAAAGGAATACCAAAACTTGAGAGATGGCAAAAATAAACGTGATAGACAACCTCGCATCTTCGCTAGGCAGGCGGGATGAAGACCCTAATATTGAGTTGGCACAGAAAATTGCAGCGGCAAAAGATGCTGCCGCTGTAAAAGACCTGATAGCATTACTGAATGATAAGAAGAAAGACATTCATAATGACGCTATCAAGGTTCTGTACGAAGTAGGGTATATATCACCTTATCTGGTAAAAGACCACCTTGGCGCTTTCCTGTCTAAACTTAACAGCAAGAACAACAGGATGATATGGGGAGCGATGACCGCTATTGACGCCATCAGCCAGGTCGCCCCTGATAAAATATATGCACATCTGCCTGAGATACTGGACGCGGGCGAAAAAGGTTCTGTTATAACCAAAGATCACGTAATGGGGACTTTGTGTAACCTGGCTGCTAACGGCAAGATGGCAGATAAGGTGATGCCATTATTGTTTGAACAACTGATGCAGGCTGCGGGTAACCAGTTCCCAATGTATGCGGAAAAGGCTATGCCTGTTGTTACCAATAAGTATAAACAGCAATTTATCGCTATCCTGAATGATAGGATAGAAGGCTTGGAGAAAGATTCTCAGAAGAAGAGGATCGAAAAACTGCTTAAGAAGCTGAATAAGTAAGTATAAGCTTCTTACAGTATTTGCTTCCGTCTGAATATCAGGATGGTCATACCCACACAGCAAAGTATGAGCAGGAACAGGGCAGGAAGTCCACCGAGGTTACTCAACATTTTTACTCCCGAGATGCCGGAAAAGCTAACCATAACCCACGCCACTACACCCACCAGTGCGCCCCATATGTATTTTATATAGCCTGGAGGGTCGGGGTTGTCCGGTGACAGGCCTTCTGTGCTAATGCCGGACATTGCCTCGGTGTTCGAGTCTGCAGCTGTAACATAAGATATGAACATGGTGAACAGGAAGACTATGATGAAAAGTCGGCTGAACGGGAATGTATGGACAATGTTATACATAACAGATTCCGGGCCTTGCTCATGTAATGACTTCCCTAACAGGTGTCCATAGTTCAACTCCTGGTAGATACTTGTGCCACTGAAGACAGTCATCCATACAATAGCAAAAAGTGCAGGTATCAGCCAGTTGAAGATGATGAATTGCCTGACAGTATATCCATATGCTATCCGTCCCAGGAAAAGCGCGGAGACAGGTGCCCATGCCATCCAGTTGGCCCAGTAGAATGTGGTCCATGAGTGTGTCCACTCTTTGTCGCTGAAATTTCCTGTAGATAGGCTATGAGGGATGAAGTTGATAATGTACTCTTTTAATCCTCTCAGCATATAGCCGGGTAATTCACTTGCCGGCCCCAGTATTATAACTGCCAACACGAGTAGTATAAATATCACAACGTTGATCGAGGATAATATGCGTATCCCTTTTAGCAGGCCTGTTGCGGCAGATATAGTGAATGATAAGACAATGATCAATGCTATTGCCCCGGTGAGTAATGAACCGGAAGATAAACCCGATAGTTTTTGAATACCCCCGGATATGCTTAAAATGCCTGCTCCCAGCGATGCAGACATGCCCGCTACGAGTGCGAAGAGGCAAATGTTATCTAAGGGTACCGACCACCAATTTCTGTCTTTATTGCGGATGATAGGGAAAAGCATTGTGCCGAGTGAGAACCGCTGCTTCATATTATAATAGCCTAACGCAAACAGTAACGCAGGGATTGTGTAAATGGCATAAGGTGTAAAACTCCAGTGCATATACATAGTAGACATGCTGAATCCTATGGGGTCCGTACCAGGAGGTAGCGAGTCGGGTGGTGAGGATAAATGGTATAAAGGTTCTGCAGACCCCCAAAATAATATACCTACAGCAATAGTAGTGCACAGTACAATAGAGAACCAGCGGTATTTGTTCAGCGTAGGTTTCGCTTCCGGCCCACCGATCTTTACTTTGCCGATAGGAGAAAAATAGATGGTGATGCATAGCAACACCATAAAGAAAGAGGTATAGCTGAATGCTTTGTCAAAATGGTTCAGTATCCAATCGTTTGCGCCATTGACCATTGCCAGGAATTCATCTTTTCCCCACAGACTGAATGCCAGAGCCGTTAACAGCAGTATCATCGGTGGCCAGAATACTGCATGGTTCAGTCTTTTCGTTATATGGTCTTTCGTTTGTGGAATACTGAGATGATCTGATATTGAACTTTAATATACAAACGAAAGTTTAATATATGCTATTTGCTTACTTCAACACCTTTCCAGAAAGCAATATAACCTTTGATAGCCTCCGCCAGTTGTGAGGTTTCCGGGTAATACCATGCTGCGTCAGCATTCTCTTTGCCATCTACCGTAACATTGTAGTACGAGGCCGTACCCTTCCATGGGCAGATCGTGTGAGTATTACTCTCCGAGAAAAACTCTTTGTTTATGCTTTCCGGCGGAAAGTAATAATTGCCTTCGATCACTCTTGTCTCGTTGCTTTCAGCAAGTACCTTGCCATTCCATGTAGCTTTCATGTTATTGTTTTTATTCCATTACTAATATATAGTCAGCAAAATAGTTTTTGCTGTCTGTGAATTTATGTTTCAGTTGCAGACCTGTGTCGCTGATGATATCATTGATGGTTTTATCATCGTACTTACGGGATATCTCCATATGGATACGTTCCCCTTTATCAAAATGGTAGGTTTTGCCTGTGGCCTTTATGTGTACATCCTGATCTTTCATGCTTTGGATGTAGCTTTCAGCCTGCCCCAGTTCTTCATTATATAAAGGTTTGTGCTCAAACAAACTGACGACAAAATTGCCACCCAGTTCCCTGTTGATGCGTGTCAGCAGGTTGAGGTTGAAGTCTCTTGTTATGCCTTGTGCATCGTTATAAGCCGGGAGGATAATGGATGCGTCTTTCTTGAGGTCTACACCCAGTAGTACTTTGTCCCCGTGGTTCAGTTGTTCGCATAACTGCCTTACGAATCTTCGGGCGTTATGGTCCAGCATGTTCCCGATGTTCGACCCTAGGAAGAGAATTACCTTTTGCGCTTGATGTTGCTTTATATCTGCCAGTACACTAAAATAATCTCCCTGTAATGGCTGCACGTTAATTCCCGGTACTTCTTTTGCCAGACGTAGGCACAGTAGGTCTAATGCATTCTGTGAAATATCTATTGGTACGTAGGTGAAATTTGTTTTCCCTTGCAGTACCTTAAGTAGTTCAATAGTTTTTGTTCCATCTCCGGCACCCAGCTCTATCAGTTCGAGTGTGCCGCCGTTTACGCCAAATGCTTTGATAATGTCTTCTGCCTGTGTCGTGAATATCTCATACTCTGAATTGGTCAGGTAATATTCCGGCATGTTCATGATCTTTACGAACAAGGAATCGCCTGTCTCGTCATAAAAGTATTTTGAGAGCAGTTGTTTGGGTGTAGCGCTTAATCCTGTGTCTACGTCTTGTCTGAAATTCTCGTTCATTATTTTACTAGTCTTATACCTGAAAATTGCCACTGGTAGTGCGGGTGAAAGAAGTTGCGATATGTTTTGCGGCTGTGCCCTTCGGATGTTGCTACCGATGCTCCTCGCAACACCATCTGGTTCACCATGAATTTACCATTGTATTCGCCAACTGCCCCTGCAGCTATGCTGAATCCGGGGTAGGGCAGGTAGGCGCTGTTGGTCCACTCCCAGCGCTTGCCCCAGTCCAACTGTTCGCTGGCTACTTCCCATTCAAACTCTGTTGGCAAGCGCATTCCTTTCCAAGTGGCAAAAGCATTGGCTTCGTAATAGCTTATATGACCCAGTATAGCATCCGGGGCAATCTTTTGCAACCCGGCTAATGTGTAATAGAGCCACTCGCCATTTATGTTGTGCCAGTACATAGGTGATCGTGCATTGTTCTCATTCACCCATGCCCAACCTTCGTCCAGCCAATAGTTGAAATTTTTGTACCCACCAGCCTGGATGAATTCTATATACTCGCCATTAGTTACTAATGCTTTGCTTATATCAAAAGTATGCAGGTAAACCTTGTGCCTGCCCAGCTCATTGTCATAACAAAACTCATCACCTTCAAAACCTATTTCGTAAATACCTTCATCTATATGTACAAAGCCATTGCCCGTGTTATGGTCTTTCAGTAAGTTATAGTCGTCTTTATATACAGGAAATATCGGGTTGTGTCCCAAAGCATATTTCAGGTCTGTAATAAATAGTTCCTGGTGCTGTTGTTCATGGTTCATGCCAAGTTGTACCAGTTTCTGTACATCCGCAGGAATATTGTTTGACAAATACTGGTTCATATTTTCATCTACATACCTGCGATAGGCAAATACTTCGTCTACACCCGGGCGTGTGATATTGCCGCGTTCGGCACGTAGCGTTCTTTCGCCAACTGTATTGTAATAGCTGTTAAATAAATAGCAGAAGTCGGGATGATACTCTTTATAACCCTCCATATACTGTTTCAGTATCATCTCTTCGAAAAACCATGTAACATGCGCAATATGCCATTTGGGAGGACTGGCATAAATAACAGGCTGTGGCACATAGTCCTCAGTTTTTAATGGCCGACATAGTTCTTCAGTTCTTTGTCTTACTTTCCAGTATTGTTCTTTTAAGGTCATTGTATTAAGGCCTTGACATTCGTTACAGATGTATTGCTTATGTGAGCTCCATTGTAATGAAGACATATCACATGGCAAATCCTTACAGGAAGGATAACATTTCAGTGCGCCTGATTGTTCAGGTATATTGAGATATGCTTAAAAATAAGACATTTAAAAATAACAGGTCCTTGTTGTTGGTCTGATAAGGAATGGGTACATAATAATATAGCCTGTTAGTATGTTACTAACAGGCTATGTTATTTTATAGTGAACTCTGTGCTTTATACGTCAACAAATTTATGCCATGGCAGTTTTAAACTCGCTGGTAAAATGGAACTCTATGTCCGGGTTGTTCTGCTTTTCTGTATTCAGGAACCATTCACTTTGTGCCAGGTAAACAAGGTTGCCGTCCTTATCTTCCATTATGTTGGCCTGTTTGAAACGCACAAAGTCATCTATCTTCTTTTTGTCGCCTGTTATCCAGCAGGCTTTATAAAAGCTAAGGTGATTGAAATCGCAGGAGGCACCATATTCCTGCAACAGGCGATATTGTATTACTTCAAACTGTAGTTCACCCACGCAGCCTATTATCTTCCTGTTGCCACCATGTTGGGTAAATAACTGGGCTACACCTTCGTCTGTCAACTGGCGGATACCCTTATCGAGCTGTTTGGTTTTCATCGGGTCTTTATTCACTAACTCTTTGAAAATCTCAGGAGAGAAGGTTGGGATACCAGTAAATTGCAGTATTTCTCCATCAGTAAGTGTATCGCCTATTTTAAAACTACCTGTGTCGTACAGGCCGACAACATCGCCGGGGTATGCACTGTCAACCACTTCTTTTTCGCGTGCCATGAAGGTATATGGGTTGCTGAAGCGGATGTCTTTTTCAAGTCGGGTGTGCTTCAGATAGACATTGCGTTTAAACTCACCTGAAACTACTCTCAGGAATGCGATCCTGTCCCTGTGCCTGGGATCCAGGTTGGCGTGGATCTTAAATATAAAACCTGAGAACTTATCCTCGTCAGGCTCTATCCAACGTGTGCTGGTAGGCCTGCCTAGCGGGGTGGGCGATATAGTTATGAAAGTATCTAAAAGTTCTTTTACACCAAAGTTATTCACCGCACTGCCGAAAAACAGGGGTGCTATCTGTGCTTTCAGGTAAGCTTCTTTATCCAGCTCTCCGTAAACGCCTTCCAGCAGATCAGCATCTTCCCTCAACTGGTTAGCATCTCTTTCTCCTACTTTCTCGTCCAGCAATTTGTCGTTCAAGTCGGGTATTGGAACGGTATTTTCTTCTGTTGCTTTTTGGCTGGCAGTAAACAGGTTCAGGCTTTTATCATGCAGGTTATACACCCCTTTGAATTCTTTACCCATATTTATAGGCCATGTCATGGGGTGCAGGCTGATGCTTAGTTCTTTTTCTATTTCATCCAGCAGGTCGAAAGGGAATTTGCCATCACGGTCCATTTTGTTCACAAAAACGATAACAGGCGTATCCCTCATGCGACAAACCTCCACCAGGCGTCGTGTCTGTTCTTCTACACCATTCACACCGTCTATCACCAGTATTACACTGTCAACAGCGGTAAGCGTGCGGTAGGTATCTTCAGCAAAGTCTTTGTGACCCGGCGTATCCAGCAGGTTGATGAGTGTATCCCTGTACTCAAAGCACATAACTGAAGTAGCCACTGATATACCACGCTGCTTCTCTATTTCCATAAAGTCGCTGGTAGCATGTTTCTTTATTTTGTTGCTTTTTACAGCACCTGCCACCTGTATGGCGCCACCAAAAAGCAGCAGCTTTTCAGTAAGCGTAGTCTTACCTGCGTCCGGGTGAGAGATGATCGCAAATGTCCTTCTTCGGTTGATCTCCTTTTTATTCTTCATCTATATACAGTTAGCTGCTAAGCCGGGTACTTATATTATTATAATAATTAGCGCAAAACATATTGGTAAAAATACACTTTATGTGCCATGCTAAAATTTAAGATGTGCAAAGTTCCGAAAACTGCCGGTTTTTATAAACATAAATGCTAATAAAATGTGGAAACTTATTTCCGTCAGCCCATTTGCGGTAATCAATACCTATGTTACATTTGTGTTACCGCCAATATATAGGATTATGACCTCTACAAGGTTACAGGACGATCTATTAAAGGATTTCAAAGAACAGAAGAAGATGATCTACGAGCAGGTAGAACTGCTGGATCCTTTAGGCACATCGTTACGTAAGCCCGCTGCACAAAGACTCATCAGTAAGGGCTTCATGATATTTTCTGAAGTGATCTGCTACCTGCTGGCGGCGGGTATTATTGCTTTTATGTTCTTTATGGATAAGATATACCCTTTCTATATCCTGGCAGACCTGCGTTTTAAATCAGAGTTCAGGAGTATGGGGTGGATCAATATACAGGCTTTTGTTTTTGCCATATATGCTGTTTTTGGATTGGTTGCTGTTCTTTTTTATGCACTTGGCAGGAGTTCAAGGGCTATACGACAGAAGAATGACATCCTGAACCTGGCAGGTAAGAGCATTAAAGAAATTGTTGGACAGCATCTGCACCGTAAGGCTTCTATTGACACGATTGAACAAAGGCATTTTCGTGAATTGCCTAATGAACACCTGGAAGAAGGCGTGGTAAAAGTGAATGAAGTGCCCAATCCCGGCTACGATGAGTAGTATTTTGCCACAGCATCATTTCCTTAGCGTATAATAAACATCTATTGGATTAACTTTGCAATTCTTTGAGCGGAAGAATACATAAGAATAAACAGGTGTCAACCATAAAAGGCATATATGCTTTTGCACTGCTGATGTTGTGCAGTTACGGTGTTTTTGCGCAGCAGCAACCGGGCGCTCCATTAGGGTTGCAAGATCAGAAAAAGGATTCATTACAATTTGATAAGACAAACACAGACGATTGGCACAACGACAATATCATTGTCAAGGTGAGGTACAAGTATCTGAATTCTAATAAGGTACATACGCCGGATTCAAGTATTCATACATTTCATCGCAGACCGAATATACAACCCTGGTACCGAGACCTGGGAAATTACGGTACTTCTGTGCAGAACCTGATGTTCACCCCGGAAGACCGTACAGGTCCTTCCCTTGGTTATAACACTTTTAACGTATTCAGGTTAAACCCTGACAGTTTGCGTTATTATAATACAACGGTGCCGTATTCTGAATTCAGTTTCAGGTTGGGCAGCAAACTGGAGCAACAGGTGGGTATATTACATACGCAGAATATAAAACCCAACTGGAATTTTGCATTTGAGTATAACAGGGTCAGCTCGCAGGGTTTTTTCCTGTTACAGAGAACCTCTCATGATATGGGCTCTTTTTCGACCAACTATGAGAGTATTAATCACCGGTACAAACTAAAAGCCGGTATAATCTATAATAAGGATATACAGGATGAGAATGGCGGAATAGTTGATACCTCACAACTGACCAATGATAGTTATAATGAGAGGAGCAATGTGGACATTGCTTACGCCAATGCAGTATCCGGCGGTGGTTCTGCAGTGCCGCGATCACTGATCACCAACACCATAAGAGATTACAACATAGTGTTACAGCATGGTTATTCCTGGGGACATACTGACACGCTCTATAGTGAAGACTCAACTCAAATGAAGATAGAATACACGCCAAGGTTCAGCGTAACTCACAATTTCAGGTTGAGTAACCAGCAATACACTTACAAAGATCTTGTACCCGACTCGCTGAGGTATGCACCGGTTTTTGCACAAGCATTCTTTGGAGATGGTTCTGATTCGGTATTTACCCGCCAGAAGCAGAATACCTTTGATAACTCCCTTTTGCTAAATGGCTTTTTGGGCAAAGGTGAAAAACAGATACAGTTTAGTGCAGGAGCCGGTGTAAGGGTAGACAGGTTTTCTACCCGTTATCTTATCAATGCGGATTTTACAACTATAACAAGTAATTACCTTGTAGCGCAGATACGCAAAGAGGCATTGGAACAAGGTGACCTGTTTTACATAGCTGATGCTAAGTTTTATGTTACCGGTGCAGCCTCCGGCAATTCATTACTGCATTTTGCAGCAGGAAAGGAGTTGGGTAAGGGTACTGCAATCATTAAAGCAGGTATACAACAGAATATTAACAACGCTCCATATAATTATTCCCTCTATATCAATGCCTATGATACTTTAACAAATAATTTCAATAAAGAAAGTGTAACGAAGGTATATGGAAGTATCAGCAGCAATAAATATCATTTAGACCTGGAAGTGCGCAACTACCTCATCAGCAATTACCTGTATATGAATGCTGCGCAATTGCCCGACCAGTATGCACCTACTATCAACTTGTTGCAGTTATCATTACAAAAGGCTTTCAAATGGAGGGGTGTTGTATTTGACAATGAGGTGCTGTACCAGAGTTTTACTGCTAATGCGCCATTGAACCTGCCTATGTTCCTTGGCAGGCACCAACTCAGTTATGAAAGGTATATTTTCAAGAACGCATTAAAAATCGCCATTGGTGCAGAAATGCGTTATCACAGCCCATACCAGACAGCAAGGTACAGCGCCATATTTAACAGGTTCTATTATGATTATACCTACGTATTGAGTAATGACCCTATATATGCGGCATTCTTCAATTTCAAGATAAAAAGGTTCAGGAGTTTCATAATGGTAGACCAGGTACAACAAGCCTTTAGGAAGGCTAATGTTATCAATTTGCCGGGATATCCTGCCCAGAATACGATGATCCGGTTCGGTTTTAACTGGGTTTTGTTGAAATAAAAAGCATTAAACTATATTTGCATGCAAAAATTATGACTATTGAAAAAGCCAATTGCTGTAATTGATCAATAGCTATTAACTTTGTGCTTCACATTTTGTTAATATAGCAAATGTGACCACTAACTTTAGAAATGAAGCATACCAAATTGCGGTAGTACGATGAAAGATTTTTCTTATGTGATGAATTCACACCCTGCCTATATAGAGTCTCTATATCAGGATTATAAAAAAGACCCCTCTTCTGTTGATGCTGAACTGGAAAAGTTTTTTGAAGGTTTCGACTTCGCCTCCCGGACGAACGGAAATGGAGCTGTAGAGCAGGAAACTCCTATTTATGCAGACCGGGCACAGATAACAGACGAACAATTAGCTAAAGAAGTAGGCGTATTCTGGCTGATACGTGCTTATCGCAAGCGTGGCCACCTGATAGCTACTACCAACCCTATCAGGCAGAGAATAGATCGTAAACCGCAGTTGGATCTCCATTATTTCGGACTTAGTGATGCAGACCTTGAAACTGAGTTTCATGCTGGTGTTCGCCTGAAAATGGGTAAGGCTAAGCTGAAGGATATACTTGCCAAGCTGAAAAAAATATATGCAGGTAATGTGGGTATTGAATATACCTACATCAACGACCAGGCTACCTGCGAGTGGATAGAGAACGAGTTTGAGGAAATGATGGATGAGGAGTTGCCACTCGAGAAGAAGAAAAGGATACTCGAGAAGCTGAACGAAGGAGTGATGTTCGAGGAGTTCCTGCACAAGAAATACATAGGTCAGAAAAGGTTCAGCCTGGAAGGGGGGGAGAGTACTATTCCTGCGTTGGATACGATCATCAACTCAGCGTCAGAAACAGGTGTGAAAGAAGTAGTGATAGGTATGGCTCACCGCGGCCGCCTGAATGTTCTGGCTAATACCCTGAAAAAGACTTACGAGCAGATTTTTTCTGAATTTGAAGGTTATTTGCCTCCTGATACTACCATGGGTAGCGGTGATGTAAAATATCACCTGGGCTTCCGATCAAATATCGAGACTCCTGCGGGTAAACAGGTGAATGTACAACTGACGCCCAATCCTTCGCATCTTGAAGTTGTGGACCCGGTTGTGGTTGGCTTTGCCCGTGCTAAAGCCGATTCTATTTATGATAGCGATTATGATAGCGTATTGCCTATACTGATACATGGTGATGCAGCGATAGCGGGACAGGGTGTAGTGTACGAACTGCTGCAGATGAGTAAACTGGAAGGTTATTATACAGGAGGTACCATACACTTTGTTATCAATAACCAGATAGGCTTTACTACAGATTTCTATGATGCACGTTCTGCCAACTATTGCACCAGTATTGCATCTATGGTACATGCACCGGTACTGCACGTAAATGGTGATGACCCGGAGGCTGTGGTAAAAGCATGCGAAATAGCCGTGGCATACAGGCAGAAGTACCATGGGGATTTTTTCATAGATATGGTATGCTATCGCAAGCACGGGCATAACGAAGGTGATGACCCGAGCTTTACACAGCCTAAACTGTATGAACTGATAAAGAAACACGTGAACCCACGTGAAAAGTATACTCAGCAATTGCTGGCAAGCGGTACTTCTGATGCCAAGAAACTGGCACAGGAGATGGAAGAAAGGTATTGGAACGATTTGCAACAAAGATTGGACGAAGTGAAAGAAAAGCCGATTCCATATAACATGCAGGAGCCTGAGAAAGCATGGAGCAGTCTCAGGCACTCAAAGCATGAGGACTTCGACCATTCACCTGAAACCAGTATTAGTGCAGAGCAGGTAGATAGGTTAGTCAAAGACCTGATGTATATTCCGGAAGGGTTTAAGCCATTGAGGAAGATAAAGAAGTTGCTGGACGATAAAGTGAAGTTGTATAAGGAGGAAAAAAAACTGGATTGGGCTACCGGTGAACTTATGGCTTACGCCAGCCTGATAGCAGATGGTAAGATCGTACGCATGAGCGGCCAGGATGTGGAGAGAGGTACATTCTCTCACCGCCACTCTGTGTTGCACGATGAGAACGATAATTCCAGCTACAACAGGCTGAGTAAAGTGTCTGATAACCCGGAAGCGTTTAAGGTATATAACTCTTTACTGAGTGAGTTTGCCGTGCTAGGTTTTGAATATGGTTACTCAATAGCAGACCCTAACGCATTGACCATATGGGAAGCCCAGTTTGGCGATTTTGCTAATGGTTGCCAAACCGTTATCGACCAATATATCGTATCAGCTGAAACCAAATGGCGCAAAATGAGCGGCATAGTTATGCTGTTGCCCCATGGTTATGAAGGACAGGGCCCCGAACACTCATCAGCAAGAATTGAACGTTTCCTGCAATTATGTGCAGAAGATAACATCGTAGTAACGAATATTACTACTGCGGCTAACCTATTCCACATGTTCCGCAGGCAAATGACATGGGGTTTCCGTAAGCCATTGGTGAATTTCTCACCGAAGGCTAACCTGAGACATGTGCGCTCATACTCACCTGTTGAGGACTTTACCCAAGGTGGTTTCCGCGAGGTGATAGACGATCCGAACATAAAAACGGCCGGCAAAGTGAAACGTGTGGTGTTGTGTAGCGGTAAAGTGTACTTCGACCTGAGTGAAAAGCAGATAGAGGAAAAACGCACTGATGTGGCGTTAGTTCGCTTGGAGCAGATGTATCCTTTGCCAACAAGGCAACTGAATGAGTTGAAGGACAAGTATAAAAAAGCTGAGTGGGTATGGGTACAGGAAGAACCGCGTAATATGGGTGCGGCCGGGTACCTGTATATGAACCAGGAAGATTTTTCGGTGGACAGGTATATAACACGGCCTGCCAGTGCAGCTTCTGCTACCGGTTTTGCTAAACAGCACGCCCAGCAGCAGAAAGAGCTGATAGTGGATAAAGCATTTGAATTTTAAATACTTATCGGTATCATAAAGCATTGAATGCTTATTTTTGTCCGATATTTGAAAGAATTATATGGAAGAATTGAAAAATACCCTGAAACAGCAGATCATTGAATCGTTGAACCTGGAAGGAATGACACCTGCTGATATAGACGACAATGCACCCCTTTTTGGCGAAGGGTTGGGCCTGGATAGTATCGATTCTCTGGAGTTGATGGTATTGCTTGAGCGCAACTATGGCATTAAGATAGAAGATGCCAGGGAGGGACGTAAAGTATTAGAGTCTGTAGCATCAATGGCGGCATATATCCAGGAACACAGGACTGTATAAGCTCCGCAACCAAATGGCGGGAAGAATAGTTATCACATCTACCGGAATTATCTCAGCGCTTGGCCTGGGTGAGGATGAGCATACACATGCTTTGCTGACCATGACTCCAGGACTGAAATATGCAACTCACCTGCAAACAAAACACGCTAAGGAGTTTTTGCTGGGCGAGGTGGATATGTCTAATGACCAGCTTGCTGCAAAGCTGGGTTTGCCAGTAGGTGATAATGGTTACACCAGGACTACCTTGCTGGCGCTTGTCGCTATGCTGGAACTGGTAAATAAGGTAGGTGCGGACTTTCTTAAAGAAGCACCCATTGCGCTTATAAATGCCAATACTGTCGGAGGTATGTGTTCTGTAGAGGATATGTACCTCGATTTCATTTCAGACAAACAGGAAGGGCCTTTCATTAAATATATTGATACGCTGGATTGTGCTGAAAGTACATTGAACATTGCAAAGTACTTTGGTTTTAAACCTTTTACGGCTACTATCAGCACTGCATGTTCTTCGTCTGCCAATGCAATAATGTTGGGCAACAGATTGATACAGGCAGGTGTGGTGAAACGTGCCATCTGCGGTGGGTGTGATGCGCTAAGCCGTTTTACCCTGAATGGTTTCAATTCATTGAAGAATGTAGATAAAGACGCCTGTCGTCCATTCGACCAGTCGCGCTTTGGCCTGAACCTGGGAGAAGGCGCAGGGTATCTTGTACTGGAAAAAGAAGAAGATGCCTTAGCAAGAGGCGCTGAGGTGCTGGCTGTGCTCTCAGGTTACAGCAATACGAATGATGCCTATCACCCAACTGCTCCTTCACCCGAAGGTGATGGAGCGTTGATGACCATGCAACTGGCTTTGCAAAAAGCAGGGCTTGATCCCGGTGATATTGATTATATCAATGCGCATGGTACTGCTACCGCTAATAATGATGCTGCTGAAGGCAAGGCATTACAAAGGCTATTCACTCAGCCCTGTTTCAGCTCAACCAAACCATTTACAGGACACACACTGGCAGCCGCAGGTGCTATCGAAGCGATATTCAGTATTATTGCTTTGCAGCGTCAAGTAACGTTACCTAACCTCAACTTTAATACAAAAATGGAAGAGTTGGAGATAGCGCCAGTAACAGAAGTTCAAGGAAAGAAAATCCAACATGTTTTAAGCAACTCCTTCGGGTTTGGAGGTAATAATGTTTCTTTATTATTCAGTCGCGCATGATGAAACCTGTCTACATATTGTCAGCAGCAGTTACTTCTCCTCAACAGCATTTTGAGGATGAAGGCTTTCTGCAGGATATCAGGGAAACGAATGACGGTATGCTGGTTGTGTCTGAACCTAATTACAGGAAATACATCAATCCTGTAGCCATCAGGCGTATGAGTAAGTTGCTGAAGATGGGCATCAGTACCGGTATGAATGCACTGGAAAGGGCGGGAGTTACAAAACCTGATGCTATTATCACTGGTACCGGCAGGGGATCCATGGTAGATACAGAGGCCTTTTTGCTGAATATGATAGAGAATGAAGAAGAAGCTCTTACTCCCACATCTTTTATACAATCTACTTATAACTCAGTAAATGGCTGGCTGGCATTGCAAACCAGGTCGAATGGATACAACCAGACCTACGTGAACAGGGGTGCTTCTTTTGAACTAGCCTTGTTTGATGCGCAAATGCTGTTGAACGAAGATGGTGAGGAGCAGAATATACTTGTAGGTTGCCTGGACGAAATAACACCAGACTATGTTAAGGTGAAAAGCAAAATAGGATATTGGAAAGAGCCACTTTCTTCCAACCTTCAACTGTTTGTGCACAGCGATACAAAAGGTACATTAGCCGGTGAGGGCGCAGCTTTTTTTACCCTGACCAATAAAAGCGAAAATGCATTGTGCAGCTTGCTTGCCGTAGAAATGTTGCAGGATGCCTCAACAGATGAAGTGCTTGCTGCCATAAATAATATGTTGTCTGCACAAGGGCTATCGTTGACAGATATAGATGTATTACTTTGTGGCATGAATGGCGATGTGCAACAGCAGGATGTATATACAGTGTTAGAATCTAAAGCGGATGCTCATACATCAATTGCTGCGTTTAAACATCTTTGTGGTGAATATGATACCTCATCTGGTTTTGCTACATGGATCGTTACACATCTTTTTGAAGGACAAGAAGTACCTGAGATCCTTATTCAGAAAAAGGGAACACACGATACTATAAGAAATATATTGGTTGTGAACCACTACATCCTGAACAGTACGTCACTACTGCTATTCCGATCTGTTGAATAAGGAAAGTTGAATCGCAGGCAGGTTAAATAACCCCTACCATATACACTTGCGTAGGAGTAGGGTTGCCGCCTTCTTTTTCTAATGAAATAGCAAATGCCTGGCCGGATTGTACATTAAGAGGTATCTTTTTCGGGGAGCCATCCTTTGCAACCATATCGTTGGAAATAACGCCCATATCAACAGGTTTCCCATCCTGTATTACCCAAAGTTGGTACTGTTTGCCTTGTGGTGGCAGCGGCATATTGTGAAAAGCCAGGTAGGCATCACCTTTTTCTTTATTCCAGTATACGACACCCGCCATATGTGTGTCACCTTCTTTGTGCATGACAACAGTCTTCATACCGGGGTCAGCCAGCAGATCTTTTTCTTTTTTGTACGCGTCAATTACAGTCGCCAGTTGTTGTTGCGTGGCCTCCATCGAGTCTACTTTGGCAACAAGCGCCATTTGTTGATCCCTGCTCTGGTTTCTCTGGCTCAGTAGTATGAAGTTGGTAAGCGCACTTACTATCACGGCTGCCCATATAGCGGCTCTTTGCCACGAAGGTTGTTTGGGAGGTATAGGAATGGTTTGTGTGGGGGCAGGATTATTATCTTCTGCAGGTTCTTCTTCTGTAGTTTCATTGTCCAGGGCTTCCCATATCTGCTCCTGCATAAATGCCGGAGGCGGTACCGCCTGGTCCTGTGCAAGGTTTAGCATAGCCTCCTCAATGGCCGCCAGTTCCGCCGCCAGTTCAGGATACAAGGCTATATCAGACTCTACGCCGATGCGCTCATCTTCTGTGAGGGCGCCTAGTACGTAGGCTTCTAATATGCCTGATTCTATGTATTCCTTTATATTCACTCTTTTATACTTAATTAATATTATAATGTTCCCGTAATATACTCATAGCTTTCCTCATCCGGGTCTTTACAGTCCCGAGTGGTACGTCTAGTGATTTTGATATTTCATCGAGGGTAAAACCTTTGAAATAAGCCAGTTCTACTATTGACTGATATTCGGGCTTCATGCCTGCTACTACATTTCTAAGCCCTATCGTGTCTGTTTTTTGTTCTGTGCTCAGATCATTCTGCTCATTATATACGATATCATCACCTGTACGGATTTTCCCTTTCATGATCTCTCCCTTCGAGCGTAGCTTGTCTATAGCTGTATTGCGGCACAGGTTCAGCATCCATGTGTACAGGCGTCCCTTTGCGGGGTCAAATTTGTCAATGTTGTTCCATATTTTAACAAATGCCTCCTGCAATACATCCTGGGCTGTCTGTTCGTCTGCAATAACCTTACGGATGATACCGTACAAAGCACCTGAATATTGCTTGTACAGGTAATCGAACCCCTGTCTGCTCTTTTGCTTAAGCAGCATCACCAGTTCTCCTTCCGTGTATGTGGTTATTGTTGACAAAATTTGGTTTCCGAAAGTAGGCTTTATTTGACAAATAACATGCGGTAATCGGTCTTTACTTTTCCGTTACTTATGTCATTCAACTTTTTCTGTATCAGTCTTTTCTTAATGGGTTTCATATAATCTATGAACAGTTTGCCATCTATATGGTCATACTCGTGCAAAATAACCCTTGCCGTAATGCCATCAAACTCTTCTAAATGCTCATTGAACTGTTCGTCAACAAAGCGCAGTTTCACTTTGGCGTGACGATAAATGTCCTCCCTTATTTTAGGTATGCTCAGACAACCTTCATTATAAGCCCACTCTTCGCCCGATTTTTCTATTACATGCGCATTGATGAATACCCTTTTTACAGGCTTTTCATTCGGATATTCCTCTTTGTCCACTTCATCAAAGTTCTCTACTATCTGCTCAGTATCTACTACAAACATTCTTATCGCACGGTTTATCTGCGGAGCGGCCAGTCCCACGCCGTTGCTGTGATACATTGTTTCCCACATATCAGCTATCAGCTTTTTCAACTCCGGGTAGTCCGGGGTTATATCTTCACACATTTTCCTTAAAACGGGATGCCCGTAGGCCACAACAGGTAAAATCATAATACGTATTAAAGTTAGCAAAGGTACGAATTAGCCGCGGCTTTCTAAGTAATCCTGCAGCAGGATAGTAGCGGCTACTGTATCTATCAGTTCTTTGCTTTCTCTTTCTTTCTTTTTCAGCCCCATACCGGATATGGCATGCGAGGCCATTTTCGAGCTCAGGCGCTCATCTACGGTCTCTATTTCTATATGAGGAAACACGTGCTTGTATTTGCCTATGAATTTCTCCACCAATGGGGTAGCATCAGTAGGGGTATCGTCAAAGTTCAGCGGGTAACCAATGACGACCTTTTCCACCGATTCCTCCTTAAAGTAGTTCTTAAGGTAGCCTATCAGTTCCTTTGTTTCAACAGTTCCCAGCCCCCTCGCTATGATCTGCTCAGGGTCTGATACGGCGATGCCTGTTCGTTTTTTGCCGTAATCCAATGCTAGAATCCTTGCCACTTTTATATGATGTGTTTTAAATAGTACTTAATATAAATTTTCAACAAATTCAATTTGCCCGGGTTGGCAGTATACCAGTAAGGTTTAGGTAAAAGGCGAACCGTTTTTGTATAATCTTCAAGGTAGGCGTACGATTGGTTTTGCTGTAACCGTTTGATGCTTTCATCTGTCAAAGGTAGCAATTCGTTGGTCTTCCTGTTCTCTTTTTGCCTGTTGCGGAATGTGGCTGGCCATGGCACCCATGCCAGGTGTGGTTGTGGCAGCCAATACAGCCTGAAGCCTTTATTATACCAGTATTGTCCGTTACCACTTTCACTGTGTTCCGGAAATTGAAGATCCGCTTCCCGGGCTTTCTCTAGGTCTATGATCCCGGTGTCAGCCACACCGTTGCCCTTAAATGTGTACAAATTATCTTCAGCAAGAGGTAGCCTGTCTTCAATTCCATCAGTGAGTATCTTTTGTAAAAAACTGCTGTTGCACATCAGGCATTCTTTTCGGGTAAAGGCTTTGGTTATCTTATTCTCTAATACTTCATCGCGCCACAAGAACTGCATGTCATCCTGTACGAAGTAGGCATAGCTGTATTGGTGGTCAATAGCATACATCAGTGCCTTGTTCATTTGAGCATATAGGCCTCCGTGTTTACTTTTTGTATGGTCTGAGGGGCTTATTATCACTTTGCAGTTAGTGCTGCCCTGTTCAGTAAGTACTTTTTGAGTTTCAGCATCATCACTATTGTCATCAAATATTACAATATCGAACTCCGGATAGAAAAGCCTTGCTGAACGCAGCAGGTTTCGCAAGAGCATACCCCTGTTGTAGCTGAAAACACAAAGCACCCATTTGCTGCCGAACATTCTATAAATTTACAACAGACAGGTGAATATTGTGCACGAAACAACTACAAGCCGAAACTATACAATAGATATTATAAAGCTCATCGCAGCTTTCTTTGTTGTTTGTATACATACCAAAACAACAAGTGCTGTTGATGGCTTTGAGCAGGGGAGCTTTTCTTTTGTGATTGATAATATCGCACGTTTTGCCGTCCCTTTCTTTTTTGTGGCCAGTGGTTTCCTTATAGATTTTGGCAACTATAAGAAGCTACTAATACGAATAGGCAAGGTTATCGTGATATATGCTACCTGGTCATTACTGTTTATTTATATAAGACAACATAACGGATTGAATTATCCTGTTTTTCAATTTACGGATGATACGGCCCTAAATGATAAACTCAACGTTTGGTATAAGATATTATTCTACGGGTATGAGCGCCATTTATGGTTCTTCATAGCCTATGTAATAGCAGCACTCATTGTAGCCTTCTTAAGAAGAAAGCAATGGTTGTTATTGACATTGGCATTGCTATTATATACTCTGGGCCTGACAGGGCAGCAGTTTCGTTTCGGATATCCTGAGCATGTATCATTCCTGCCAATGCCAACATCAGATTGGCTCAGGGAAACATACTTTACCCGTAGTGGTTTGTTTTTTGCGTTCCCATGTATGGCATTGGGTCATATCATAAGAAAGCAGGAATACCGCATCAAAGAAATAAGTACTATACCATTATCAGTGTTGATTGCAGCTCTCTTTATTCTACAGTATTATGAATGTGTGTGGATGATAAACAATTACGATGCCACTACTGCAGACTATTATATATCAACATTGTTACTAAGCAGTTCAATACTGGTATTGGCCATGAGATACCCGGGGCAAAGTTCAGTATTGAGCACTACAGGTAAATTATCAGGAGGGGTGTACCTTATCCATCCTTTGTTCATGTATTTCTTTCTTGTTAATTATAAAGAGTTGTTCGGGCAGGAGTGGTGGGCTTATGCCTTTACTCCTATATTGATAATGCTGTCTTTACTGTCAGCATTTATTATCAGTAAGATACCTTTTGTGCGGAAGTTGATAATGATGTGATATATCACTTACCAGGCTTTTTTACAATGACGGTACCGGTGCGTTTCAGTATGTCGGCTTCGGCGCGTTTTAGTTCAAGGTGTTTGCTGATGAGTGCGGTAAGCCTTACCTGGTCCTGCTCGGCCTTTATTCGTTTCAGTACTTCGTCTTGCACCTGTTTCAGCTTTTTTAGTTCGAAGTAGGAGAGGGCACTGTCTATTTCGTTGATATAGTTCATTTCGCCATTCAGGGTGCTGATGCCGTATATGTCTTTCCAGTTATGGCTTATCTCGTTGCGGGTGTGCATCAGGCCGGCCAGTTTGTTTTGCATAGCTACATCGGGAAACTGGTTGAAGAAATTCGCGCCAGGCAGTTCTCCTTTTTCTGATTCGTAGGCGTAATAACTGTCGTATATCATACGTGCCATATCACTTTCTATCAGGTCGGGGTCTATACGTTCATGAATAAGTGCGGCTACATTATTGTATTGCTCATAGTCTTTATTGCCGTGTTCCAGCAATATCCTTACCAGTTCCCATTCCTGTTCTTCATCTCCTTTGTCTTCAACCAGTTCTTCCTGCGGCAGGTATTCCTGTGGAACAGGCTCCTGTGCGGCCTCTTCTTTTGCCCGGTGTTTACGCTCATTATCCAGCTTCTCCCTGATATTTTTGTTCACCAGGTTGATCATTCCTGTCAGATCTACTTCAAGTGCATCAGATGCTTTTTTGATATAGTAGTCCTGCAATGAGAAGTCCTCAGCCTTGTTGATCTTCGAGATGCTTTCCGCTATCTCGTTCACCAGTTTCGATTTCTTCACCGGGTCGTCACCTACTTCTTTCAGGCCTACTTCCAGCCTGAAACCAATGACATCTTTCTTATGGTCTTTTACATACTGATGAAACTCTTCTGCACCTTTCTCCTGTATGAAGCTGTCAGGGTCGTTGCCCTCGGGCAGGAGTACCAGTTGTACGTTAAAGCTATGCTCAAGTGCAAGGTCTAAACCGCGCAGGGCGGCTTTTACACCTGCAGAGTCTCCATCGTATAGTATGGTCAGGTTCTTTGTTATCTGGCCTATGAGACGTAGTTGTCCGTCGGTAAGCGATGTGCCACTACTGGAAACCACGTTCTCCACACCTCCCTGGTGCAGAGATATAACATCGGTATATCCTTCTACAAGGAAGCACTCATCCAGCTTGCTGATAGCCTGCCGGGACTGGTGCATGCCATATAGCACACGACTTTTGTTGTACAGTTCATTCTCCGGCGAGTTGATGTATTTGGGTGCTTTTTCGTTCTTCTTCAGTATCCGCGCACCAAACCCTAATACACGTCCTGTCATGGCCTGTATCGGGAATATCACTCTGCCGTGGTACACATCGTAGTACTTATCATTACGATGCTTGATAAGCCCTGATCTTTCCAGAAGGTCGGGCTTGTAGCCTTTCTGTATAGCCTCTCTGGCAAAGGTATCGTAGCCTTCAGGGCAATAACCAAGCCTGAATTTCTCTATTGTCTCTTTGCGGAAACCACGCTGTTTGAAATAGGACATACCTATTGCCTGTCCTTCTTCGGTATTCAGCAGGGTGTCTGTAAAGTATTGCGCTGCATATTCATTGATGATACGCAGGCTTTCTTCTGCTGCCTGCTGTTGCTGCTGCTCCGGAGTCTTCTCCGTCTCCTGTATCTCTATCTTATAGTAATCGGCCAGCCACTTGATAGCTTCGGGATAGGTGAGTTTTTCATGCTCCTGTATGAACGTAACCACATTGCCTCCTTTACCGCAACCGAAACATTTGTAAATCCCTTTAGCTGCTGATACATAGAAGGAGGGCGTCTTCTCGTTATGGAAAGGGCAATTGGCAATATAGTTGGCACCACGTTTTTTCAGGCGTACGAACTGCCCTACCACGTCGGTTATATCGGCGCGGTCCATTACTTCCTGTATCGATTCGGGGGCTATCATCTGTCTCTTGCTAAATTACTAAACTTAGTAAACTATGTTGGTGATAAACTTCACCCGCTCACGTTTCTGGGTAAACACATGCCAGTTGCCGTCATATTCAATATGTACAGGCAAGAGCCTGCCATTCTCTATACGGGTGCGTACTTTCATTACTACGTCAAAGTCATAAGCCAGCGTGTTGTACGATAGGGAGTAGTCGCGGGCAACTATGGAGTAGTCACTTTTACGGAACCATGTGGCCAGGTAGTTGTACACCACATCGTTTTTATACTCCGCTTTGGGTGTGGCCTTGAATACATAACACTCCTCACCATCATATTCCTCTGATGCCAGCCTGAAGTTGTACATCTCAGCCACTTCCGGCTCAAATATGGCTGCCTTATCTCCCATGAAGGGTACACCCGCTATTTTGCTGCCGGGGTTGAATATGAGTTGTTTTAGTTTTTGCTTTTGTTTGGCAATAGTACCCGTTTCCTTCTCGCCTGATGTTTCGCCAATGATGTCTGACTGGTGACACATTGTATCTTTTGTAAAGAAAAGATAGGCATACAGCTCAGCGGTATAATACCTGTACTCTTTATGTTTCTTATAAAAGTTGCCCGTTATCTTTTCCTGCAATACATCCATTGCCCTGCAACCGTTCCATGCCCTTTGGTGTGTGAGGCTGTAGAGTGACGCTGTTACCTTACCCCTTTCATTATACACGCGTATGTCGTTCGTGGCGTTATACGACATGATACGCATACTTTTGAATGCTTTGTAAAAGGTGGTATCATTCTGTACCCTTTTTATGAAGCCCTGCAGGTCCCAGCCTTCTCTCGTGGCAGATATTACTACTTCGTCCATGGTGATCGGGTACTTGAATATACTCGTATCCTGCGCCTTTGCTGAAAGGCTGCCAAGCAGTAATATGTATATCAGCCATTTATTCATCAGTACCTTGCTGCTTCAACATAAGCTCTGCATAGAGCATATCCTCCGGTGTTGTAAGTTTTATATTGCTGCGCTCGCCATTAATAAGATACACTTGTTTGCCGTATGCTTCTACGACGGTAGCCTCATCTGTAAAAGCCTCTGAATACTCCTGTTCAAATGCAGGTAGCAGCATTTCTGACAAGAAGGTCTGCGGGGTTTGTATGCTCCGCATGTATTGCCTGTCAACAGGTTTGCTTTTATCACCTTCTACCTGTCTCATACTGTCTGAAACAGGTATAGCAGGTATGGCGCTGCCTTTGGTAACAGCCTGCTCGTAGCAAGCCTTTATCAGTGCAGGAGATACCATCGGGCGCACACCGTCGTGCACAAACACTACGGAGTCTGCCGGTACTTCTTTCAGCCCGTTCTGTACGCTGTGGAAGCGGGTAAGGCCTCCTGTAACAATAGCTATGTCTATTCGTTCAGGAAAAGCCTGTAAGACCATTTGTGTATAGCTCAGCTGGTCGGCAGGCAGCACCAGTATGAGTTTCATATCCTCGTAAGCGTCCGCAAATGCTTTTATCGTATAGTATAACACGGGTTTGCCCGCCAGTGGCAGAAACTGTTTGGGCAGGGCGTTACCCATTCTTACTCCTTTGCCCCCGGCTACTATTACTGCGTATTTATCCATCGGTTTGTTCAACAGTATAAAGATAACAGATGTGACAGGATTGTCTTAAGACAAGTTCGCCCCCGCAAAGCAGGGGCGAATCAACAAGTATTATTAAGTGGTTACTATGCTATCTTCTCAACCTGCATATAGCTGAGTTCTACCGGTGTAGCACGTCCGAATATCTTCACAACCACTTTCAGTTTCTTCTTCTCGTCGTTCACTTCTTCTACCGTACCGTTAAAGTCGTTGAAAGGACCATCGGTGATACGTACCGTCTCGCCGATGATGTATGGATCTGCGTAGCTGATGCCTTGCTCGTCCACTTCGTCCATTTTACCGAACATCTTGTTCACCTCAGATTTGCGTAGTGCCGTTGGCTGATCTTTACCTAAAAAGTGTATTACGTTGGTAACACCTTTTATGGTTTGTATCATGTCATCAGTCAGTTTGCCATCCAGTGCTTCTATCATCAGGTAGCCCGGGAACAGTGTTTTCTCGCGCAGTACCTTTTTACCACCCTGTACTTTGAACACCTTCTCAGAAGGGCAAAGCACCTGCAGTATAGAACCACCCCAGCCATTTATCTGGATCTCTTTGTCCAGGTATTCCTTCACTTTTCTTTCTTTACCGCTGATGGCGCGCAGAACATACCATTTGGTTTCCTGCTCAGGTTTAGCCGGTTTTGGCGGCTGTGCCTCGTTTGCAGGTTCCATTGATTGTTCTTCGTTATTTGTCAGTTCTTCTGTCATTGCCTGAAGGTTTATCCTAAAATGCTGTACAATAAGGTCAGTGCCTTTTCTGACACGAAGTCCATACCAAATATCATCAGTGTCAGGATAACCAATGCCACCAATACGATAATGGTTGTTTGTTGCAGTTCGTCCCAGGACGGCCATGATACTTTGTGTATCAGTTCGTCGTAGGCAGCCTGGATATAGGATCCGAATTTGCTCATAATATACTAATATTTAGCAAGTTAGCTAATTGCTTTGGCACGGGTAGTAGGATTCGAACCCACATCAAAGGTTTTGGAGACCTCTATTCTACCATTGAACTATACCCGTATAACCTGTGGCCGCTGCCGAAACATGGCACAAATTAAAAAGCCCCCATTAGCGGGGCGACTGCAAAAATAGGAAAATCTTTCTGAAAAAAGTACGGGTGATATAGTATTCCTGTTATAATATGTGCAGGATAAGTGCAAAGTTATGCGAGTAGGTTGAAAAATGTCCTGTTTTGTTCCCGAAAGACTGCATTTGTTTCCATTTTGTTTCCTTTTTACCCCCTGATTAGGCCGTATGTTCTTTATAATTTATTGACAATAAATAAATTAGACAGTTTTGTTTCCAAATGTTTCCCCAAACAGGGCTTTAAAAAAAGTACCAATGCTTTTTGTTGTGTCCTGATGGCTACGGGGATGCTGCGTTACTGATAGAAATGTTCATTAGAGAGGGGATATTCACCCTGATCTTCATGTGATATGTCAAAGAGCTTTAATGCTAATGTATAGTACTGTTAATAACAAATATACGTATATTTCACGTTTTATTAAAATTTTATTTGGCATATTACCTAATATCCCTCAAAATATGACCTCATGGCACATTCGCAAAAATGCAATAATCCTGTACATTCGCAATTCAAATTTTTTAATGATATGATGAACAGGAAGTTCATGGGGCCGGTTGCGGCTATTTTGTTACTGTCGGCGTGTAATAATGCTGATAAAAAGGAAGCTAAGGGGGATATACTGCTTGCGAATGTTGATACTACAATCAACCCGGCGGATGATTTCTTCCAGTATGCCAATGGTGGCTGGATAAAAGGGCACCCGATACCCGATGATGAAACAGGCTGGGGCATCGCTTACCTGGTGCAAGACGAACTGTACGCACGTTTGCTGCACATAAATGAAGAAGCAGTAAAGAATAAGAACGCAACAGGTACAGACAAGCAGATAGCCGATTTCTGGCAGACAGCTATGGATACGGTTACAATAGAAAAGCAGGGTATCGCTCCGCTACAGCCTGAACTGGATAAGATAGCAGCTTTGCAAACCAAAGAAGAGGTGATGAAGCAGGCTGCGGATATGCATCGTTATGGTGTGGGTGTTTTCTTTGGAGAGGGTGTAGGGCAGGATGCCATGAACAGCGAGGTGATGTCGTACACATTATGGCAAGGCGGACTAGGGCTGCCTAACCGTGATTATTACTTCAATACAGATGAGCGCACGACCAATATACGTGACGCTTATCCGGGTTATATCTCAAAAGTGTTTCAACTGACGGGCGTGCCGGCTGCTGAAGCAGATGCAAAAGCTGCAGGTATAGTAGCACTGGAGACGAAGCTGGCAGAAAAGTCGCGCAAGCTGGAAGATCTGCGTGACCCTTATGCCAACTACAATAAAATGGCAGTAAGCAACCTGAAAAAAATATCGCCAACCATTGACTGGGCTGCTACGATAAAAGAGATAGGTGCCAATAATGTAGATACCGTGATAGTCGGACAGCCGGAATTCTATACCCAGTTGGACAAAGTATTGTCTGCAACTGACATACAGGTGTTAAAGGATTATATGGCTTTTCATCTTGTAAAGGATATGGGGAGCTACCTGAGTAATGCTTTTGTCGATGCAAATTTTGACTATTACAGCAAGCTGATATATGGTGCCAAGGAAAACAAGCCACGCTGGAAACGTGTACTTAATGCCGAAGAAGGCGCAATGGGCGAGGCCCTGGGACAGTTGTTTGCCAAAGAATATTTTAATGATAGGGCTAAGAAGCGTTATGAAGATATAGTAGAGAATGTACGCACTGCCTATAAGGCACGTATAGACAACCTAGGTTGGATGACGGATAGCACCAAACAAAAGGCACAGGCGAAACTGGCAGCTATCACAAAGAAGGTAGGTTACCCTGATAAGTGGAAAGATTTTTCTTCGTTGAAGATAGGCCGTGAGTCGTACGCACAGAATATGATGAGTGCCCACATGTGGTGGAATACATATGACCTGGCTAAATTGGGCAAGCCTGTTGACCGTAATGAGTGGGATATGACACCACAAACCTATAATGCTTACTACAACCCATCAAATAATGAGATAGTACTGCCGGCGGGTATATTTACCGTGCCGGGATATAGGGACGAAGAACTGGATGATGCATTGGTGTATGGTTATGCGGCAGCATCAACCGTTGGTCATGAGATAACCCATGGTTTTGATGATGAAGGCAGGCAGTTTGATGCAAAAGGCAACTTGAAGAACTGGTGGGCAAAAATGGATGAAGAGCAATTCACTCAGCGTGCCAACGTACTGGTAGGGCAGTTCAACCAATTTATGCCTGTAGATACCATGCATATAAACGGTGCAGCTACACTGGGTGAGAACCTGGCAGACCTGGGTGGTATATTGATAGGGCTGGATGCTTTTAAGCAAACAGAGACCTATAAGAAAGGAGAGAAAATAAGTGGTTTTACACCACTGCAGCGTTTTTTCCTGGGGTATGCCCTGGGTTGGATGTACGAGATACGTAAAGAGTCGTTGGCCAGCAGGATAATGACAGATGTGCACTCACCTGCCAAGTACAGGGTGAACGGTCCGTTCCCGAACGTGCCTGAGTTTTACGAAGCATTCAATGTGCAGCCCGGTAATAAAATGTACCTGCCTGATAGTATGCGGGTGAAGCTGTGGTAGATATTATTCCTAAAAGCAAAGCGGCCTGAACATACAGTTCAGGCCGCTTTTTTATATCCTGTAATTTATTGATGGCTTATTTTTCCTGTTGCTATACTGTTGTCATTTAGTGTTACTTTGTAAATGTACACACCGGAAGGATAATTAGTAGCAGGGATGCTCACATTATTTGTGTTTTTGAAGGCTGAGAAATAGATCTCTTTTCCTGTTATGTCAAATAATTGAATAGTTCTGATATTATCTCCTTGTGCAGCCTTGATATTGATGACGTTTGAGCAGGGATTAGGCGAAACTGATATTGAATTTGTTTCTGCCATATCAGGGATACCGGTAGGAATATATGTTTTGCATGAGGTATAAGCCTGTTGCAGTACCGGCATGAAGCTGATCTTGCCTATTTTGAAGTCATCTTCATAGTCAAAGATAGTACCTTCTATGGTTGTTGAGTCAGGAGTGCCCCACCAGTTAGTGCCTATAGCATAACTACCGGCTGAATTATACCTGAAGTTCTCGCCGTTATTATAAATACAGTTATTCTCAAAGGTTGCTTGCTGAGAAGAAGATGCATAATATATTCCTGTGGTGTTATCATAGATACTATTGCCGGAAAGCATAGCATCAGAATTTCGGACTCTTATACCAATATCCTGGTTGTGTGTGATAATATTGCCAGAGATAGGGTTGTCTGTATCCAGCCACCCACCAACAAGGTCAATTCCGAATTGTGTCGTATTGAAAATAATGTTATTCTGAAAAACAGGGGTGTTGACATAGTAACACCAGATGCCGTAAGGACCATTGGAAATAACATTGTTGGTAATAATAACATTGTTCACATACTGTGTTTTGAACCAACCATTTACAACTACATTTTTATCAGCAAAAAATGTTTTCGAGGGGCCCATGTTTATCTCGGTGTTTGTGATATTACAATTGGTAATACAAACAGTGCTGGCAGGCGTTTGCGAACCAAATAGTGAATTGGCATTCATGAATGAACAGTTGTCGAAAGCAAGGTTTACTCCACCTGCCCTGAGATTGATATGCTCAAATGAGCAATATTGAGCCTTCAGGGTATCCGGTAGATTACCAGTCATAAAGGACAGTTTTTTATCATTCCCATCTTGTGACCTGAACCGGATAATATCATTTGACGTGCCAATAAGGTGTATGGCTCCATAAATATCAAGGTTGCCGGCAAGAATGAGTTCTGTTCCCGGATCAATAGTAACAGTGACATTCGGAGCAATCTCAACTCCGGCGTCTATCATATAAGGGCTCCCTGATTTTGTCCATGTAACATTATTACGTACTTGTCCTGAGATATTTGTCGCTGCATTTAAGGTAAGTGTGTACAGTAAAAAAAGTACGAAGAGTGGTATTGATTTTCGCATATTCAGAGTTTTGGTTAGATGATCTCGTAGATGAAATTACTTAATAATAACATGCATTGTGTCATATTATTGTATAGGTAATAATATTTTAATAAGAATTTGAAAGGTGGCGGTAAAGAGCCATACAGATATATAGTAGCAGGAACAAAGTGCTGATGGCAATAACAACTAACGCCTTTTTCCTGCTGTCGTAACTATATACGTAAACATTTTCGCCATTGGGCAATGTTTTTTTATGTGTATATATCACAAGGCCTAAAATAATACCCGGTACGCCCGCCAATGCAAATAGGTATCGGAACCTGATCAGGGACGGGGTACTTGTATCGGGTTTCGAGAGCTCTTCCAGCCTTTGTTCTTTTAATTGCTCCAGTTGGCCAGGTGTTACATCGTTGTAACGGGTTAGCAACAGATGTTTGGCTATGTAATAGTCAAATTTATTCCATTTATCAGGTTCACTCACAATGCCGGTGAGTTCGTCCTTATTGTATGCGAATATGTGGTAATCTTCAGTAAGCAAGGGGATCTGTTCGACAGCCGTTTGCTCAATAAGCCTGTCAGCTTTTGAAAAGTCTTCTTTCCTGAGTTTTAGTTCCAACTGTTGTGTGCCGGTATTGAACTCAAAAAATTTTGAGCCCATGTTATTGGCATTATCAAATTCAAACGGAACATTGTTCTCCTGCAACACTTGTACAATGTCTTGTGCTGCAGTTGCTGTGATAAAGGTTTGATATGTGAGGAATTGGTCCATGGTTTATTTTATACCATTCTCATTCAGTGCCTTCTGGTATTCACGGGCATTTTTCATGTGCTCTTTGTAGTTGCTGGCAAAGTTGTGATAACCGCTGAAGTCTTCTTTTGCACAGAAATAAATGTAATCTGTCTCTTTAGCATTCAGTACAGCTTCGATGCTGGATTTTGAAGGGGTTGTGATAGGCCCCGGAGGCAGCCCGGCATACAGGTACGTATTGTATGGGGAGTCGAACTCAAGGTGGATATTCAATATTCTTTTCAGAGCGAAGTCGTTAACGGCAAATTTTACGGTAGGGTCGGCCTGGAGTTTCATGCCAAACTTAAGCCTGTTGAGGTAAACCGATGCTACTGTGGCACGTTCATCAGCCCTGTTAGTTTCCTCTTCTACAATAGAGGCCAATACCATTACTTGTAATGGCGTGAGCGATCTGGCAAATGCCTGTTGCTTACGATCCTCGGTCCAGAAACGGTTGTAATAGTCAACTAATCTTGCATATACCTTTTCAGCTCCAGTATTCCAGTAAAACTCATAGGTGTCGGGTATGATGGCTGCCAGCGCAGTGGTTGTATCAAAACCATAGGTTTTCAGTAGTTCATTGTCGCTCAGTATTGCTGCGATTGCGGCAGAATCCGGTTCAAGTCTTGCAGATACAAACTGAATAAAGTCGGCTTTGGTGCGCAGCTTATTAATGACCAGTTTTACGGGTTCCTGTTTCCCTGATCTCAGTTTCCTGATCAGCTCATAGTTACTGATGCCTTTTGGTACCTTATACTTGCCTGGTTTTATACTTGCGGGGTAATTTGCCCTGTGTGCCAATATATCAAAACTGGCAGGGTCGTCGATATACCCACCGTTTATCAATTCGTCGTATACCAGCAGGTAAGACGCTCCCGTGGGTATGTACAGGTATTCTCCCTGGTGCAGGTCGCCTGTATTGGGTCCAAATACTTTATAGTAAACAAAACCTCCTGCTCCTGCTATTAATAAGAGAGAGAGTAAAAGCCATAAACCTGTATATCTTTTCTTTTTTGTTTTATTCATTCCTGTAAAAATAGAAATACCCGCTGAGCATTTCTGAGCGGGTATTAATTATTTGCGTATTAAAATTTTCTAATGTTACCTTATTGTGCAGGTGCTTCAGGAGCTTGTTGCTGCTGAGCAGGTGCGCTGGTTTGAGCAGGCTGGTTGTTTTGTTTTGCCTCTTTAGGCTTGGCAAAAAACATTACAGATATGATAGAAAGACCTGCAATGATCCCCATTGTAGTCCAGGTGCCTTTTTCCATAATATCGCCTGATTGTTTTACCCCCATAATTTGTGTACTGGCACTACCGAAAGTACCTGTAAGTCCACCTCCTTTAGGGTTTTGAACCAGTATGAAGAAAGCCAGTACTACACAAGCCAGTAATATCACAATTGCTATCAGAGTTATCATAAGTTTATTTTTCTTTTAATATTTCTTCAATCTTGCGCGCAAAATACGCCTTTTTTTGTGGTTTCTGCAAACTTAATTTCTTATACATATCTATGGCACGGTCGTATCGGCCCTGCTTTACCAGTACCTCAGCCAACGATTCGCTGGCAAGGTTCTCTTCTTTCGTTATAGAGTTTACCGCCATCTCAAATACGTTCTCCGGTATCTCTTCATTTTCTTCTTCCAGCGCAGCAGCCAGTTTTTCTTTTTGCCACATGGTTTTTAGTTCGCGCTGATCCTGCTCCTCTTCCTGCGCCTGTTGTTTTTTCTTTTTATAGAACATCAGCCATTCTGAGAAACTCATGACCACCATAAGCGACTTGTCCGGCTCGGGTATATTGAGCGTATGGTCCTGTTTACCTATGTCTGCAGGTATATCATTTGACACATGCATGCCCTGGTGCAGGAAATAGTCTTCAGTATAGATCGGGGGAATTAAATTCTCGTTATCGTTGTCCATGTTTGACTTGTCAAACAGTTGTTCCACTTTTTCACTAACTGGTGAGGTAGTTGTATCATCAATATGAACCGGCTCTTCCTCCTGCATGCTGATATTGGAGGCAATTTCCTCTTCTGCGAGCTGTTCCTCTACTGGAGGAGGTGGTGGCGCTTCGTTTCTTTTGCCCCTGATAAATCCTGTATTTCCGGGATTGAACCCTTCTGCTGGAATCTCTTTTTCTATAGCCGGAGATTCTTCTTTTACATCCGAAGTTTCTTCTTCTGTTCTTACCCCGTTTTCAGTGGAGTACTCTTCAACAATAGTTTCTACTTCAATACGCTCTTCCTGTAGCTCATCTGCTACTTCCTGCGGCACTGTCCTTTTTCTTCTGGCATCCTGTTCTACCGGTACGACAAACTCAACATCTTCGCCGTTTACTGCGTCTTGCAGGTATTGGCTGTATTGGAGCCAGTTGCCTGTATAGAGCTGCATACGCGACATCATATCCGGCGTAAACGGTTCCAGCTTGTGTTGCTGAGCAGCCTGCATATAACGTGCCGGAACAAAATACGGGTATGTTTCTACAAGCTCTCTTATACTGTCCGCATCCGCATCATTAATATTCTGCGGTTCGTTCAGCATCTGGGATATATATGATATTGATGATGATGTGATCATATTTGTTTATTCGAAATTGCTTACCAATTTACGAAAGCTTTATTAAAAATGTCATTGGCCAGTTGCTCGCCTATTTCAGTTATCAAGCGCGATTCTTCGCTCTGCAATGTTTTGTTAGCAGCAAAATCAGCAAACCTGGTAAAGGTCTCGGTAAAGTTAGCCTTTTCATTCAACCTGTTCTCAAATTTTATCTGCACCGCTATAGTAAGCCTGTTCTGGCTGGCCGTCTGCGTATTCTCTACGCCGGTAACGCTTACATTATACTGGGTGATCGTGCCGGATATCTCATAGTCTGCGTCGTCGGAGCTGACAGGTGAAAGGCCTGTTTGCGATAAAATACGGCTACGTATTTTCGTGGTAAGCGAGGGACTGAGTGTAGGCACTACATTCCTTGCCTTATTGTCAAGCGTGATGATCTTGATTGTCTTACCTTCAATACTGGCACCGGTAAAGCTGTATACCCCGCAACCCGCAGTTGCGAAAAGTATGAATGGTAGTAATAATGATAATAACCTATAAGCCATAGTACGCCGGGCAAATTTACTCTTTGATATCGTATTCTTTGATCTTTCGGTATAATGTTCTTTCTGATATACCCAATTCGCTGGCGGCATCGCGTCTGCGGCCTTTGTGTTTTTTCAGTGATTTGATAATGAACTCCTTTTCCCGGTCTGCCAGCAGTAAAGACTCTTCAACATCTTCATGGTGTGACATGCTTTCTGCATGATGCACAACCAGCGGTCCTGATGTATTTGCGTTATATGACTGAACTACCGGTTGATCCTGCGGACTGTAAGTAGGCAAAAGGTTGTCGGCATTGGCAGGGGGGGTATAACCGCCCGTACGATTGCCGGTCATGTCGTATAACATTTGTTTCATTTCGGCCAGGTCTTTTTTCAGGTCGAAGAACAGCTTGTATAGTATTTCACGTTCTGTACTGCTATCATATTGTTTACTGCCCGACGGGCTGGGGATAGGTGTACTTGGAGGCTGGAACAGGGCTACGCTTCGGGTGTTCTGTCCGTTGGGCAGGAAGCGGTGTAGTGCTTCGCCTGTTATTTCACGTTCCGTACTTAATACAGAGAGTTGTTCTGCTATGTTTTTCAGCTCGCGGACATTGCCGGGCCAGGAATAATTAACCAGCATTTGTTGAGCTTCAGGAGAAAGCTGGACTGATTGTGTACGGTAGCGCTCAGCAAAGTCTGAAGCGAACTTGCGAAACAACAGCGGAATGTCTTCCGGCCTGTCGCGCAGGGAAGGCACACGGATGGGCACAGTGCTGAGGCGGTAATATAGGTCTTCGCGGAACTTGCCGGTTTGCGTGTATTCCAGCAGGTCTTTATTGGTGGCGGCTATCACACGAACGTCAGTTTTTTGCACTTTAGAAGAACCTACGCGTATAAATTCACCTGATTCCAGTACACGCAGCAAACGCGCCTGTGTACCGATAGGCAGTTCTCCTATCTCATCCAGGAAAATAGTACCGCCATTTACCGTCTCAAAATATCCTTTACGGCTGTCTACCGCTCCTGTAAATGACCCTTTCTCATGGCCAAACAGTTCACTGTCTATTGTGCCTTCAGGTATGGCGCCACAGTTAACGGCAATAAATGGATTGTGTTTGCGCGGTGATAATGCATGGATGATGTTGGAAAATGCTTCTTTACCTACACCGCTTTCACCTACTATGAGTACGGACAGGTCGGTATTGGCTACCTGTGCCGCAGTGCTCAACGCATGGTTAAGTGCGGCAGAATTACCGATGATGCCAAACCTGTTCTTAATGCTTTGTATTTCCATATACCCTAACCCTTAAATGGGCTAATTAATATTAAAATAAACCTACTTCCATTCCGGAGGCAGTTGTTATACTATTTCGCCAATCAGTGTAGCAGACGTGGCGCTGTTCACTTTCACTTGCACATAATCGCCTACTTTTAGGTTGTGGTCTCCTTTGGGGAATACCAACATCTTATTCTGGCTATTGCGCCCGCACCAGTCATGTTCACTCTTCTTACTGTTACTTTCGATCAACACCTCGAATGTTTTGCCTATCTCTTTTTTATAGTTCTCGCGAGAATGGCCGTTCTGAAGGTTGATGATCTCCGTGAGCCTCCGTTTTTTTACATCTTCCGGCACATCGTCTGTGTAACGGCGCTGAGCCAGTGTGCCCGGGCGTTCGCTGTACGAGAACATATAAGCCATATCGAACTGGCATTGTTCCATCAGGTCCAGTGTGTCTTTGTGGTCTTCTTCCGTTTCTGTGCAGAACCCGCTTATCACATCGGTGCTCAGGCTGCAATCAGGCATTATTTCGTGAATGCGTTTTACTTTAGCCAGGTACCACTCGCGTGTATAAGTACGGTTCATGAGTGCCAGTATGCGGGTATTGCCGCTTTGTACCGGCAGGTGTATGTATTTGCAGATGTTGTGATATTTGGCCATGGTGTATAGTACATCATCTGTAATATCTTTAGGGTGTGATGTGCTGAACCTTACACGTAGCTGAGGAGATACCTGTGCCACCATTTCCAGCAACAAAGCGAATGTCACGTTGGTGCCGTCTTTGGTAGTGAAATAGTAGCTGTCTACGTTCTGTCCCAGCAGGGTTACTTCGCGGAAGCCCCTGTCGAACAGGTCACGGCACTCATTAACGATGCTTTCCGCATCGCGGCTGCGCTCACGTCCGCGCGTAAAAGGCACTACACAGAAAGTGCACATATTATTACAGCCACGCATGATACTTACAAAGGCAGTAACGCCGTTGCTGTCGAGCCTTACCGGTGAAATGTCAGCATAGGTCTCTTCGCGGCTCAGGAGTACGTTTACAGCTTTTTGCCCTGTCTCTGCTTCTACGACCAGTCCGGGCAGGCTGCGGTATGCATCCGGACCGACAACTATATCTACCAGTTTTTCTTCTTCCAGGAACTTGGCTTTCAGGCGTTCGGCCATACAACCCAATACCCCTATGAGCATTCCCGGGCGGTCATCTTTTATCTGTTTGAATGTTTTCAGTCGGTTGCGTACTGTTTGTTCTGCCTTTTCGCGGATAGAACACGTATTGATGAGCACCAGGTCGGCCTCAGTATAATTACCGGTTGCGCCAAATCCCTGTTCATTCAGTATAGATGCAACTATCTCGCTGTCGCTGAAGTTCATCTGGCAACCATAACTTTCTATGTAGAATTTTTTATTATATGAATTCGGGTCGTTTACAAAAGGGGCGTACGCTTCTCCCTGCCTTCCTTCCTCTATGACCTTTTCAAGTGTCTCTGCCATAATTTCAGATAATGTGGTCGGCAAAGATACGTGGTTTCTATGGCTTATCCATGATAATGAAAGGTTAATGTGGTAATTATGGCAGATGTTACCCTGTGTGTATAAGCGGACTTGTTTTATACCTCGATATCAGGTCTTTTTGGGCTTCTTTTTGGCTGCAGGAAACAATACATTGTTGAGTATCAGCCTGTAACCGGGGCTGTTGGGGTGCAGGCTCAGGTCGGTAGGAGGATCACCTATGGCGTGCTGGTAGTCTTCGGGGTCGTGACCACCATAGAATGTCCAGGTACCTTTCCCGAATTCTCCGTGAATGTATCGTGCTTCGTTGGCGGGTTTGCATTCGCCCATTACCAGTACACTGGTTTTTAATACCTCTTTTCGGAAAGCTGTAGTTTGTCCCATAAACCCTTTTACGGTAGTAGTATGGTTCTGGCACAGCATGGTAGGTATGGGGTCGAATTTGGCAGAGAATGTGAATAAGGTAAAATAATCGGTCTCCATATTTATGTAGCTGTTGCGCGTTTGGGTAGCGTCAATAGTGCTGAATTCGTATTCGTACGGGTTGCGAGATAGTACGAAGTCTTTAAAAGCGAAACACTGTGAAAAATCCAGCTCGTTTTGTGCATTGGGGCTGGAAGGGTCGCCGTCAAATGGAATTTCGCATATATCTGTATTCTCAGCAGCTACACTTATATCATAGCTATCTGTTGCTGAACACATGGCAAACAGGTAGCCACCTCCGGCAACGAATCCTTGTATCTTTTTAGCCACAGCCAGTTTCAGTTTTGAAACCTTCTTAAAGCCATTACGCGCAGCTATGGCTTCATTCATTTTTACATCTTCCTGAAACCAGGTTGCATTACGGTAAGCTGCCCAGAATTTACCATACTGTCCTGTAAAATCTTCGTGGTGCAGGTGAAGCCAGTCATATTCAGGTAACTTGTCCTGCAGAACGGCATCGTCATATATTTTATCGAAAGGTATCTCCGCATAGGTAAGTACAAGGGTTACCGCATCATCCCAGGGTTGTTTCCCTTCAGGAGTATATACCGCTATCTTCGGAGCCTTTTCCAGCTTGATTATATCGCCGTTATAGTCCGGGTCTGCAATTGTATTGATGATGCCACTGTATTGGGCATCGCTCATTACTTTGTAGGATACTCCACGCAGTTTGCATAGCTTCTCAATGTATTCGGTTTGTGTCATGGCAAAGCTGCCGCCCTCATAATTCAACAGCCAATCCACCTCAATTTCCTTTTGTAATGCAGCATAGGTCACTCCATAGGCTTTCAGGTGGTTGGTCTGTTCTTCGGCATTCATAGGTATGAATATTTTTGCAGCACGCGCCGTACCTGCGCCAGCCATTAACAGGATGGCTATGGTATATGTAATAAAACGTATCATATGATTGCCCTAAGTTAAGCTATTCGGGGTATCTGCCCTTATAGTGGTATTATTTTTAACATCACATAAACTAGCAACGGTTCATTAACTTTGCTCCCGTTATGGCAAATAAGCAGGAATACAGCAACATAAAGGCATTGATGGCGTTAACGCGTGCCAGTTTGCAATCTACCATGAAAAGTCCTTCGGCTATAGTGTTTACTATTGCATTTCCTATGGTATTTATTCTTGTGTTCGGTTTCCTGGGAGGCGGAAAAACTTTTTCTGTTGGGGTAGCACCTGTACCGGGTAGTGATACCACAAATGGTTTGTATCAGTTATTGAAAAGCAGCCCTGCCTTGAAGTGGACCCATGTTGATGATACAACACAAGCTAATAAAATGTTGAGCGAAGGAGATATTTCTGCGCTGGTTGAAGTAAAAGAAAATCCTGAAGGACATGAGCCCAGGTATAGTATACAGTTGCATTCAGCTACATCTCAAATGGATAAGCTGCAACAATTGCAGGCGATCATCAGGGGTATGCTCCAGAATTCTGACCCGGTAATAAGGCAACGTACAGAAGCGCTGGCAGAGATAGACGTTGAGGTTGCCACCATCAGGGAATTCAAAAGCATTGATTTTATTTTGCCTGGCCAGCTTGGTTTTTCCCTGTTAGCCGGTAGTGTATTTGGTACTGCATTCATATTTTTCAGCCTGAGGGAGACTTTGGTACTGAAACGCTTTTTCTCAACACCCGTCCGCCGCGAAGTGATAGTATTAAGCGAAGGAATTGCACGTATGGTGTTCCAGTTGTTAGGTGCTATTGTTATAATAACAGCAGGTTATTTTATTTTCGACTATACATTGGTCAATGGTTTTGTCACGTTTATTGAAATGATACTGTTGTGTGCATTAGGTATACTCGTTTTTATGGGGTTCGGTTTTATTATCAGCGGGCTTGCCAAGAACCAGACCACTATTCCTCCATTGTCTAACCTGGTGACGCTACCACAATTTCTATTGGCAGGTACGTTCTTCCCGATAGATGTATTTCCGAGCTGGCTGCAACCGTTTTGTAAGATACTTCCGCTTACGTACCTGAATGATGCATTGAGGAAAGTAGCTTTTGATAATGCCGGATTGTGGGAATTAAGGATAGATATCCTGGTGCTGATGGTATGGGCAGTAGTGCTTTATATAGTTGCCGGCAAAGTTTTTAAGTGGGAGTAATATTACCTGATCAGGATAAAAGAACCTGCTTTTTTTTCTTCGTGACCTGTAATACACGTTGCCCGCAGATAATAGTAGTAGGTGCCTATCGCACAAGATCTGCCAAGGTAAGTACCATCCCATTTTTCTTTCGGGTCAGATGAGGTGTATACTCTTTCTCCCCAACGGTCATAGACAGACAGAAGATAGAAGTCAACATTGCCATAAGTGATAGGATGCCACCCGTCGTTGGTTCCGTTGCCATCTGGGGTAAAAGCAGTGGGGTAGGAGAACAGGCAACATTGCTCAATATTATCATAGCTTACGGTGTCTGTTGCCATACAGTTGAACTCGCTGTAGCCTTTTACAATAAATGTTACAGGACCATACACAAAGGCGTAAGGCATACTGTCATAAAAAACTATTTTGTCCTTAGGTAACCACTCGTATCTTATGCCTCCTGTGGCTTCCAGGTACATCCCGTCGCCCACGCAGGCATGCCCGCCGGTGTTTTTTACATGAATGTCCGGATAGTCATGTATGGCCACATTGAATGTGTCAAAAACAGATTCACATGAGCGTACCTTCTGGTTTACCAGCCATTGATATTGCCTGACGCTATCAGTATTGTAAACAGGTGCACCCGGTAGTTGATCCATGTTCATATCATACCACTGCACCACGCCTGTTTTTGCAGGTTTGGCATTGGTTTCAACAGGCTGTGCACCCAGGCAGAGGTCTATATCTTCAAACTCAGGCGGCAGTGGGTAGGTGCCAAAGTCTGAAACATCGAAATGGTAAGTAGTGATACATGGCAGGTGTTCTGCAAATAGTTCTGCTTTGTAGGTGCCAGTTTTGAAACTGTCATCAAGACTACCCGACCAGTCGGTATGAGTAGTAATTACCTTACCGCTTTCGTCATATATTTTCAACTGCCTGGGAAATACTCCGCCATCTGTATGGAATCTTATTTTTTGTTTACGGATACAATCTGTCGGCTCCAGAACTTCGTGAAATACTGTAAAAGGTGTTACCAGGTTAATTGTATAAGCCATCACCTGGTTGCCCGGAATAGGACAAGCCTCGTCATTATAATTGGCAAAGAAAGTATAAGTGCCTGCTGCAGTATTTGACATGTCCCAACTGAATTCGATAACCGGATTCTTTGAGCCATTACCTTTTACGGTCACATTTGCACCCTGTGGCAGGTTGGTTAATACGACGTTGATATTGTCAGCGTTATTATCGGTAACAGGTATTTGAAATGATACTGTTTGCTGGCCATCGCATAAGTTCAAAGTGTTATTATATAGTTCACCTCCTACCACAGATGACGGGTCAATATCGCCGGATGGTGCCTGGTTGTTGCAGTCGTTCCTGATGAAGAAGGTCATAGCACGCATACTGCTGCCCACCAGTTCGCCATTTCTATACTCTCTTACTTCATTTACAATAAGTGATACTTCAATCTTGGCGGGTGTGAATGACATTTGTCCGGTTATCGAATCATAGAACAATGAGCCGCTTTGCGTAGCAAACGGGTAAGTGAAAGAGTATGGAGAAACATAATGTGTGGCGATGGCATTAAGGTCGAGAGGGGGAATGAGGTTAAACCGCAATATGTCATTATCCTTGTCTATTACACCCTGGTTGTATTGGTGAGGTGTGTTGACACAATAAAAGGGGGTGGGTGCCACCGAATACTCCGGCGATGAATTAGGAGCATGCAGATTGTTCAAAGTAGCTTGCAGGTACATAAAGTAACCGAATCCTGAATTGTTCGTGATATTCGAGATCAGGTTGGTATACCCGGATTGTGTTTTCCCGCTATTATCCATACGTCCGTCAAACAAAATACGCCAGGTAGCGGATGGGGGTAATTGTGTTATACGCGAGTAGATAAATCGTGTTGTTCCCGGTATAGTACCGGACGGGGTCTTGCATGAAGTTTTGTTTGAGTCCCTTGGGCAAACATTGGTTACCTCTTTCCTGTTGCTGACCTCTTCCTGTAATACCAGGAGGTTAAGCGCGCCTTCCTCATTGAGTATTTCAATACGGGGCTCAGCGTTTTTCAGGTGATTAAAACTGCCTCCTGAGCATTCACCATAAACCACAAGCGTTATTTTGTAGTTGTCGCCCGAAAGATGTTTGTATAATAGTTCGCCGCCGAGAACATGGTCGGCATATGTGGTGTTGTGCAGCAGCAGCAACGTTAATAGTGTTATAAGTGTGCAGGTCGTTTTCATTGTTTTCTATAGCTACCACGGCAGGTAGTATATTGAAGTTAACGTATAGGTGCGGGTTTTATTTTATGGTTGTGTTATGGTTTTATTACTTGCCGACAGATCACCGTATAAGAACGAAGGAACCTTTGGTCGATTCTTTATGTCCTGTGACACAGGTTGCCCGCAGGTAAAAGTAATATGTATCCGTGCCTGCGTCTTTACCATTCCATGTGCCATCCCAATGTTCACCGGGGTTTGAGGTAATGAACACTCTTTGTCCCCACCTGTTATATACTGATAAGAGATAGAAATCAACATTGCCATAAGTTAAAGGGCTCCAGCCGTCATTCAGTCCATCATGATTCGGCGTAAAGGCATCCGGGTATGAAAAAGTACAACATTGTTCTATCTGGTCAAACGTGACAGAGTCGGTGTTCACGCAACCATGTGCGTCGTATCCTTTTACTACATATGTTGTAGGTTGTTTTACACGAGTATAGGCTGAGTCGTTGAAATAGATAATGTCAGTTTCCGGGGTCCACTCATAGCGAATGCCGCCTTCAGCCAACAGGTACATCCCATCTCCTGCACAAACCCTTTGAGGTGTGTTCAGTACTTTAATTGTGGGGAAGCCATTTACGGATACTGTTACCGTATCTTTATCGGATTCGCAAACTCCTACCTGCTGGCTCACCAACCATTGATATGTAGCTATGTCTTTTGTTTCGTAGACAGGTTTCTGTTTTAAAAGACCGCCTTCAACTGAGTACCATTTTACCTCAGCATTGTTGGCCGGCAATACATATAATGGTTCAAGAGGGTCGTTAAGACAAAGGTCAGGGTTGTTATGTTCGGGAGGAATAGGGTATGTGCCTCTGTCTTCAACGGTAAATATATAAGAGGTTTTGCACCTGAGTGCTTCAGATTCTGCATAAATAGTGTAGCTGCCTGAGCGGAAACTGTCTGTGAGGTATCCACTCGTGTCAATATATGTACCGAGTATTATGTTATTATTGTTGTTGACGATCGTGATCTTGCGGGGCAGGATGCCATCAGCTACCTTAATGCCTATATGCTCACGGAAGAGGCAGTTGGTAGGTTGCAATGTTTCGTGTACAATACTTATAGGGTTGACAACCCTTATGGTATAGGCTATTGTCTGGCTGCCATACAGCGGGCAGGCATCATCTGTATATGTAACAAACAAGTTGTAGTTACCTACGGGGATGTTTGCGGTGTTCCATGAAAAATTGACAAGCGGTGCATGACCGTTATTGGATGTTACAGTTGCTGTAGCACCATTAGGCAAATTGTTCAGTGTAACTAATATATTGTCGTTGTCTACATCTCTTGCAGGTATAGTAAAGGAAAGTTTAGGTGTGTTGACGCAGACATTGATAATGTTGTCAAAAATACCGCCTCCTGTTAATGATGTGGTATCTACTGTACCTTCGGGAGCTGTGTTGTGACAGTAGTCAAGTACAATAAATGTCATCTCGCGCATACTACTACCTACCAGTTTACCATTTTTATACTCCTCAACTTTATTTACTACCAGTGAACGTTGTATCTGGTCCGGCACAAATCTCATTTGACCGGATAGTGCGCTGTAGCTGAAGGTTCCTGAAAGTGTTGCCAGGGGTTGTGCTCCGCTGAAAGACGATATATATTTTACTGAGGCTGAACTATTACCTACCAATGCCGGTATCAAAGAAAAGGCCAATGAGTCGTTGTCCGGGTCTACAGCTCCCTGGTTATATTGCTGCGACTTGTTGATACAGAAAAAAGGTGTCGGGATAGATGTATACCTTGGTGATGAATTGTGTCCGTCCCGGTTATTGAGTATTGCTTCCAGGTACATTAGCTGTCCGCTTCCGGCGCCTACTGATATATTACTTATACTGACACTGCGTCCTGCCTGGGTGCCATTGTTCATCTGTCCGGTGAAAGCAAGTCGCCAGTCAGCAGAAGGGGGAAGGCTTGCAGTAGTAGTAAATACAAATTTTGTAACACCTGGTAATGTACCGTTAATATCCTTACAAGCAGTTTTTCCCTCGTCACCGGGGCATACAGGCGATACTTCTTTACGCTGGGTAGTATCTTCGTCAAGAAACAGGCTGTCGGTAAGTATGCCTGAATTGTAGACATAAACCGATGGCTGTGCATTGTATAGTTTAGGAAAACTTTGTCCCGTGCAGTCTCCATAGAGGGTAAGTGTTACCCTGTAAGTATTGTTGACAATATGCGTATAAAGAAGCTCACCTCCGAATATATGTGTGGCATTTGCTGTAAAACAGGATAACAGCAAAAATAGAAATGCAGCTAAAAGTACAAGTCGCCTGTACATTCGAAAGCTATGTTTTGAACATTAGGAACACCGATATCAAATTTCCGTAATATTATTATAACGGGCAATTTAATTGTCATTGTTTGAATATTTGGTTATTATCGTCATGTGAAAGTAATTTCTTCAATAATAGTAGCATTAATGCTATGTTGTGCGATTAATGCACAGCCGCTATCAACAACAGGAGATACTCCGTATACATTGGTTATTCACGGAGGTGCCGGAGGTTTACGCAAGGGACAAATATCTGCAGAGCAGGAGGCTATGTATAAACTAGGGCTGCAAAAAGCTCTGGATGCTGGCAGGGCCGTGCTTGAAAAAGGCGGCCTGGCCATTGATGCCGTGCAGGCGGCTATTATGGTTATGGAGGATGATTCTTTATTCAATGCCGGAAAGGGAGCTGTATTTGCCGATAATGGTGTGAACGAACTGGATGCTTCTATTATGAATGGTATTGACCTGAATGCGGGTGCAGTTGCCGGTGTTACGACCGTAAAAAGCCCGATAACTGCTGCAAGAATGGTAATGGATAAGAGTGAGCATGTGATGCTGAGCGGCAGGGGGGCTGAAGAATTTGCAGAAAAGGCTGGCTGTGAGATAGTTGACCCATCGTATTTTGGTACAGAAAAGAACAGGTCAAGGCTGAAAAAGGCAAAAGAGAATAGAGGTAAAAAGTCTATGCTGGGACAACCGGGTAATGTAGATGACAAATACGGTACAGTCGGTGCTGTAGCACTTGACAAACATGGTAATCTCGCGGCAGGAACCAGCACAGGTGGAATGAGCGGTAAAAAGTATAATCGTATAGGCGATAGCCCGATAATAGGTGCCGGTACTTACGCTGATAATAACAGCTGTGCAGTGAGCTGCACAGGTTGGGGCGAATATTTCATCAGGTTGGGCATGGCCAAAGCTATATGCGACAGGGTTGAACTGATACACTTGTCTGTGGATGACGCAGCTAAACTGATGATTCATCAGAAGCTACGGGATATGGGCGCTACGGGAGGAGTGATCGTTGTTGACAAAAAAGGCGATTTCTCCATACAATTCAATACAGCTGGCATGAACCGCGCATGGTACAAGTCCGCTGGTGAACATGGTATTGAATTATACGGTGCTGATAAGTAAATGTATTTCACTAATGTGTCTCGTTTTCGCTTTGGACATATACTATTATCTTTGCGCAGTCTAATACACAAATATGAACCTGGAATTTAATAAGAACGAAGATGAGATGAAGCTGCTGGTCAGCCAGATGAAACAACGCCACGCTCAGGTGAGCTTAGGCGGCGGCAAAAAGGCAATGGAGAAAAACAAGGCACGTGGCAAGATGGCCCCGCGCGAACGCATCCAGTACCTTATTGACAAGGGTAGCGCATTTACTGAGATCGGTTCTTTTGCAGGGTGGGATATGTACGAAGAGCATGGTGGATGCCCTTCGGCTGGTACCGTTGCAGGTATTGGTTATGTAAAAGGCCGCCAGTGTATCATAGTAGCAAATGATAATACTGTAAAAGCAGGAGCATGGTTCCCGATAACAGGCAAGAAGAACCTACGCCTGCAGGAGATAGCTATGGAGAACCACCTGCCTGTTATTTACATAGTGGATAGTGCAGGTGTGTACCTGCCTATGCAGGACGAGATATTCCCTGATAAAGAACACTTTGGCAGGATATTCCGCAACAATGCACAGATGAGCGCTATGGGAATCACCCAGATAGCGGCTGTTATGGGTAGTTGTGTAGCGGGTGGAGCATACCTGCCTATTATGAGCGATGAGACGCTGATGGTAGAAGGTAATGGTTCTATCTTTCTTGCAGGCCCATACCTGGTAAAGGCAGCTATTGGCGAAGATGTAGACTTGCAAACGCTGGGCGGCGCTAAAACGCATACGGAGATAAGTGGTATAGCTGATTATAAATTTGATACAGAACAGGAGTGCCTGGACCAGGTGAAACGTATCATTGATAAGCTGGGTGAGCAACCTCGCGCAGGTTTTGACAGGGTGAAACCTGAAGCACCTAAGAAAGATCCGAAAGAGATATATGGTTTTGTATCTGCTGATAACAGCAAGCAGTACGATGTGGTGGAGGTGATAGAAAGGATAGTGGATAATTCAGAGTTCGACCAGTTTAAAAAAGACTATGGCAGAACTATCGTATGTGGATATGCACGTATAGATGGCTGGGCTGTTGGAATAGTAGCTAATCAACGTACAGTTATCAAAAGCACCAAAGGAGAGATACAGATAGGCGGTGTGATATATAATGACAGTGCGGATAAGGCTGCAAGGTTCATTCAGAATTGCAACCAGAAGAAGATACCTTTAGTGTTTCTGCAGGATGTTACCGGCTTTATGGTGGGCAGCCGCAGCGAGCATGCAGGTATCATTAAGGACGGTGCCAAGCTGGTGAATGCAGTGAGTAATTCTGTTGTGCCTAAAATTACTATCGTGATAGGTAATTCTTATGGGGCAGGCAACTATGCAATGTGTGGCAAGGCTTATGACCCTCGTTTTATATATGCATGGCCTAATGCTAAAATAGCGGTTATGGGTGGTGCGCAGGCAGCTAAAGTGTTGTTGCAGATACAGGTGGCCAGCCTTAAAGCAAAAGGAGAAGAGATAGACCCCGAAAAGGAAAAAGCATTGCTGAAAGAGATAACTGATAAATACGACTCTCAAACCTCAGCTTATTACGCAGCAGCCCGTTTGTGGGTAGATGATATAATCGATCCGATAGATACACGCAAAGTGATCAGTGAAGGTATTGCTGCTGCTAATCATAATCCTGATATGAAAGAGTTTAAATCAGGTGTCTTCCAGGTATAATTAAAAGCTGAAATTTATATAGTATGCTGAATGAGTTTTGCAAATCGCAAAACTCATTTTACGGTACAGTCAACTTGGGTGACGCCTTGCCAGCTTTCCATTCGGGCTTTTTGTACATCACAATCCTTTTTCATGTCTTTCTTAAATCCGGGTGCTGTAATCTCTGCAGAACTGTTAGGAGTAATATATGTTGTGTCATAAACAGTAATATCACATCGGCATGTCCAAACTTTGAAACAAGATGACAGGCTTAGCACGGCGACTGCTGTAAGAATAATAGGTATAAGTTTTTTCATGAAATAAAATTAATCAAACATTTCAGAAAAACAGTGTTTCCATTATTCCCCAGTCAACCCGGTGTGAGCTTACATTCTGCTTCGTCTACGTTAGGGTCGTTACTTTGTATGATCCACTTCTGGCGGTCGCAGTACTCTTTCATATTCTGTTTGGTATCCAGGTCTGTTTTTTCACTATAAGGGTCGGGGTAGGTAGTATTCATATTTCCCGAACTGGAATCCCATGAGACAACGGCACAAGAACAGGTCCACAACCTGTAGCAGGATGATTGGCTGATGATGATTGCAGCAAGTGCTATTGACGAAATAAGTAATGATGTTCTTTTCATGTGTTAAGCTTTCTCAGGTGTAAAATATGTTTCAAGGTATATGATATAATCTTAAATAGGTGTGAAAGCTGTTATTTGAAAGAGTAATAGGGGTGAGATCTTTATTGGTTGTCGTTATACCATAGGGGAAATAATATCATCACAGATCAATCAAATAACTTATGCTGACAGCATTATACGGAGTGGTAACATTATTGATAGGTAAGCACCTATAGGGGTAAAACCTCCCGGGGTTGTCATTACTCTATGAGACGGGATGTTAATACCACAGGTAGGAAAGCAATTATAACAGGGGCCTCAGGCGGAATTGGCAGATCATTTGCCAGGCAACTGGCCGCTCAGCAGTATGACCTGGTATTATCGGGCCGTAATGAATCCGAACTTGTAAAACTGGCTGACGAACTAAGGACATCATATGGTGTAGATACGGATATAGTTGTCACAGACCTTTCTCATCCTACCGGAATAGAAGTGCTGACCGATAAGTTAAGCACGATAGATAGTATAGATATGCTGGTGAGCAATGCCGGTTATGGAGAAAGAAGCCGTTTTGAACATGAGCCGGTAGATAAAGTGCTGCAAATGATCAGCGTATTTATCAATGCAACGGTACAACTGGTGCATGCTGTATTGCCTAAAATGATCAATGCAAAGAAAGGAAGTATCATCACTGTTTCATCATTAAGTGCTTTTGTTCCGGCTCCGGGCAGTAGTATTTATTCCTCGTCCAAGGTCTTTCTCAACTCATTTATGGAGTCGATATATATGGAAGTGCGTAAATATGGTATACGTGTGCAGAGTCTTTGCCCGGGTCTGACCCATACAGGTTTTCATAATAATACGCAGGTGACGCAACGCACAGAGGTGCGTGGACTGAGCTTGTGGATGGAGCCGGATATGGTTGTAGAGGCGTCTTTGAGAGGACTGGACAGGGGTGAGGTAATATGTGTTCCTGGTCATATAAATAAAGTCATAAAGCGTATAATGCCTGTTTTGCCGCGCAAACCTTACTATGCATTTGTCAATAAGATCGCCCGAAGGTTCAAATAGATTTTGAGATTGCGGGATACAAGTCTATTTTTGGGAGATATACTTCCCTTTTTGCATGATCGAAGTAAAGAATATTCGAAAAAGTTTTGGTGATAAAGAAGTACTGAAAGGTGTTTCTGCTAACATGCTGCCCGGTAAGACCAACCTGATCATAGGGGCAAGTGGTAGCGGCAAAACAGTATTTATCAAATGTATGATCGGTCTTATCAGGCCTGATGAGGGAGAAGTACTGTACGAAGGTAAAAGCCTGCTTGATATGGATAAGTATAGCCTGAAAGAACTGCGCCAACAAGTAGGTATGCTTTTCCAGGGAGGAGCCTTGTTTGACAGCCAGACGGTTGCGCAGAATGTCAGATTTCCCCTGGATATGCTGACGAAAAAAAGCAAAGGTGAAAAGATAGACAGGGTTGACGAGGTGCTGAAAAGGGTGAACCTGGAAGGGGTAAATGATAAATACCCCTCAGAAATAAGTGGTGGTATGCAGAAAAGGGTTGCGCTGGCGCGTGCAATCGTGATGAACCCCAAATACCTGTTTTGCGATGAGCCTAACTCTGGCCTTGACCCACAGACATCTATCGTAATTGATGAACTGATAAGGGATATAACACAGGAGTTTAATATAACTACAGTTATCAATACCCACGATATGAACTCAGTAATGGGTAGCGGTGATAATATCATTTACCTGCACAAAGGGCTTAAGAAATGGGAAGGTAGCAGTCGGGATATTGTTTTTAGCGATGATAAAGAATTGAATAACTTCATTTTTGCCTCAGATTTTCTGCGCAAAGCCAAAGAAGCCAGTCGTAGAGAGGCTGATAATACTAAATAGCAAAAAGCTTGCACAAGCCGGCTTTTTATTGTAGTGCTCCTTGTTTTACAGCTTCTCTACTTTTTGTGTTGAAACACCTTCCCTGCCGATTAATTGTATATAGTACAATCCTGCAGGTAAAGACATCATATTAATATATGAACTGCGTCCGGTAACCTGTTGCTTTGTTACAACCTGCCCCATACTATTCAGCAGGGTTAGTGATTCGAAACCGTTTGGCTCAGTTTCTACTGTTAGTATATCTTTAACAGGGTTGGGGAATAAACTGTATTCGGCGGTGACATCAATATCACTGACAGCAACCGGGGTAACCCTGTTCTCTGTACTGTTTGTCATTACAGCGGGGTTAATATCAAAATATATACCTGCTCTGTTATTGATCTGGGTCAGGGGGGGGAGGCCTGATTTTGCATTTATGCTGAATTGCACGAAACCTTTGTTAAAGGCGGGAGTATTTTTATAGGGTAAGTTAATGTTCTTAAATTCGAAACGGACAACTTTTTGTCCACCAGGAGGGTCCTGCATAACATGTGATATAGCATGTGAGCTGTGCAAAATTTGAAAGCTACCTGCATCCAGCATATCTGAGAGGGTATCTAAGATATAAATATTAAATGCCGTATCATCTCCCAGGTTTTCGAAATTGATAGTATAGGTAAGTTTAGTTCCTGGCGAAATATCTCCGGATGGGAATACTCCCTTGTCATTGGGGTCAAAAGATGCTCGTACACGGTCGCACTGATAAATTGTATTGTTGGACAGATTAACATCATTTAAGACGGGCGCTATTGCTACTGTGTTGCAGATGGTGTCGTCGACTTTTAAAGTTGTTCCTATCGCTGCATCCGCATACACATAAATAGTGGCGTTATTGCCGATGGAAAGGTTACTAACATTCCAGGTAATGGTGTTTCCGCTCACTCCAGTTGGTGGTCTGCTAGCACTTCTATAAGCGTATTTCTTGCTTAGGTGTAGAGTAATTGTTCCGTTTTGACTGCCGCAGCCATTGTTGTAGGCATGGAGGGTTAACGTGCTGGTGGCAACTGGTCGGAACAAACCACTCATTGCTATTGCCAGATCATACTGTGATGTGCTGCCACATTGAAAAGCAAAACCCGCAGTTATGGTACTATGTGACGGAGGTCCTGTTACTGTTGCAATTCCCCCTGAGGGACAGGATACAATGGAGCCTACGGGTATATTGATAGGTTTGAATTTGTATAAAGTGCCGGGTATAGTTGCATAGTGATAATTACCTAAAATATCTATGGTATCAACAATTGTGCCTGCCGAATCAACTTCTATATGAAGAGGATTGTTAATATAGCGTTCATTCGAGTCGCGCACACAATTGGTATTGCTATCAATAAATCCGTAGATGTTTACAAAACTGCAAAATGTTGAATAAGTAGTACTTGAGGAATCCATAATAGTTCCATCGTGAAACCTGATTATACTAGTGATTGTATAACTGCCTGGAGCTAGATATGTATGTCCATAACCTGATTTTGGAACTCTTATATAAGCTGTAACTGAATCTTTTGTATATGTTCCGTCGCCCCAATATATTTTTGTCTTATAATTTGTTTTGGCTCCCCATACATACCAATAGTTAACTGTATCACAAGGTCCGTAGACGTATGACGAGAGAAGCTGGCCGTTTGCCTGAAGGGAAAAGAACAATATCAGCGATAAGGCGGTACTTAAATAAGAGGTTTTCATCAATTCCGAACTTGTTTTTTATTCAAAACTATTAGTTGTATAATATTAATTATATACTTTAATCAACAAGTATGCCAGATTGTAGAGGCAGTTTGGTGTATACTGACGAAAGATTTGTAGCCGTTTTTAGGGAAAGGGTGCTCAGAGTCCTGAAAATGAAGAAAGCCGGTAGAGACCGGCTTCCATAATCTAGAATTGATTACCCATTACATACTTAAATATTGTGTGGTGAAGGAGGATAGTTTTTGTATTATTTCGTATCTTCTGAACAATAAGACGAACGCATTGGAGAAAAGGTTGGTAAAAGTTGAAACTTTTTTATCTTAATACGTTCTGTGTGGATTTTTACATTTGATTTTGGCAGTATTTACGTTAATTTTGCCCCGTAAAATAATTATACATCAAGATATTAATAAGCTCATGGCTGTATTGGTAAATAAGGATTCAAAAGTAATTGTACAGGGTTTCACCGGTGGAGAGGGTACTTTCCACGCAGGTCAGATGATAGAGTATGGTACAAATGTAGTAGGTGGTGTTACACCCGGTAAAGGTGGTACTACTCACCTGGACAAACCTGTATTTAATACCGTTCAGGACGCTGTAAATCAAACAGGTGCAGATGTTTCTATCATATTCGTTCCACCTGCATTTGCTGCTGATGCTATTATGGAAGCTGCTGACGCGGGTATCAAAGTGATCATCTGTATTACAGAAGGTATTCCTGTTCAGGATATGGTGAAAGCGAAGGCGTATATTAATGATAAAGACTGCCGCCTGATAGGCCCTAACTGTCCTGGTGTTATCACTGCCGATGAGGCAAAAGTGGGCATCATGCCTGGTTTTGTATTCAAAAAAGGCCGCATAGGTGTTGTTTCTAAATCAGGTACGCTGACTTACGAAGCTGCTGACCAGGCTGTTAAGGCAGGTATGGGTATCTCTACCGCTATCGGTATTGGTGGCGACCCGATCATTGGTACTACAACTAAAGAAGCGGTAGAACTGTTGATGAACGATCCTGAAACGGATGGTATCATTATGATAGGCGAAATTGGTGGTAGCATGGAAGCTGACGCAGCGCGCTGGCTGAAAGGCAATATGAAAAAACCTGTTGTTGGTTTCATCGCAGGACAGACAGCGCCTCCGGGCCGCCGTATGGGCCACGCAGGTGCTATAGTTGGTGGTGCTGACGATACTGCTGCTGCAAAAATGAAGATCATGCGCGAGTGTGGTATACACGTAGTAGACAGCCCTGCTGATATAGGAAAAACAATGGCTGAGGTGTTGCAAAAGCAACCCGCATAATAATATTTAGTAAGCAATCTGGAAAGCTGCTCCCACAAGGAGCAGCTTTTATTTTTCAAACAACTCCGGCCTGCGCTGTATCAGCTCTCCTGCTATGGATATGCTGTCTATATCACCGCTGTTCATCAGGTGCTCTACAATGCGTTTGTAGCTTTCGTCCGTACGGTTCTGGCTCAGCTTGAATGTGGCATCAAGAGATGTGACTGTTATCTCGAACCCTGCAATAGCCTTTACATTGGCTGCGACATATTCTTCCGGCATGTTCTCCAGCAATTCAGGGTGGTCCTGCCCGTCCTCGTAATAGTGGGTCAGTTCTTTTAGTAACTCTAAGGATTCGTGCTCGTCAAATAAGTGAATGCTACCTCTTGCCTGTACGGTCATATAGTTCCATGTAGAGGCTTGGCCACGCTCTGCATACCAACCGGCACTTACATAACAGTGCGCACCTGTAAACATGAGCAACACTTCTGTACTGTCTGCCAGTATAGGATAGTGGTCGGTATGGCGGGATACATGACCTTGTAAGTAAAGTGTATTATCACGTTCATCAAGCATTACCGGTATTTGTGTTGCATAGCTTCGTTCTTTGTCGTTGACAATGAGCGTAGCAAAGGGGTGTGTCGCTATGAACTCCAGTATCTTTTCCCTGTCTGTTTCCGTATAATGTTTAGGTCCGTACATAATGAGGTAAAGTTAAAGGTCATTTGTTTAATTTCGCCGCATGGTTTACAAGGTTATCGGTTTGATGAGTGGCAGTTCGCTGGATGGGCTGGATATAGCATACGTGCACCTGAACGAGGTGGGCGGACAATGGAACTATGAGGTGATACATGCTGAATGTGTACCCTATAGTGCAAACCTAGCAGAACAACTCAGGAACGCATCACAAAAAAGCGTACATGAGTACCTGAGGTTGAATACTTCGTATGGGCGTTTCCTCGGTGAAGCTGTAAATGGTTTCATTGAGCGGAATGGTATTGAACACCAGGTACACCTGGTAGCATCGCACGGGCATACTGTGATGCACGAACCGCATAACCACACCAGCACACAGATTGGCGATGGCGCAACTATAGCAGCGGTAACAGGGTTGCCTGTAGTGAGCGACCTGCGCAATATGGATGTAGCGTTGGGAGGGCAGGGCGCCCCGATAGTACCGGTAGGCGATAAGCTACTGTTCGGGCAATATGATTATTGGCTGAATATTGGTGGTATAGCTAATATTACTGTCCCGCACAACGGAGAAACACTGGCATTTGATGTTTGCGCGGCTAACCAAATGTTGAACGGACTGGCCGAGATGAAAGGCATGCACATGGATAAAGACGGGGCGATGGCGCGTACAGGTAAACTGCAAATGGATATACTGGCCGACCTGAACGACGAGCCCTACTACCTGCAGGAGCCTCCAAAATCGTTAAGCAACGAGCAGGCTAAACAACTGGTATTCCCCATACTGCTGGAAAGTAAAAATGAAGTGAACGATCTGTTGCGTACGGCCGTGCAACATATTGCAGATAAGATAACAGAAGCTGTAAAGAAACACCCCTCAGGCAAAGAACGTTCTGTGCTTTTGGCTACAGGTGGCGGCGCTCTTAATGGTTTCCTTATGGAGCGTATCAGGGAAGGGCTGGCAGCATTGAATACCGACCTGCATATACCCGATGAACAAACGGTGAATTATAAAGAAGCTATTGTTATGGCTTTGATAGGCACACTCCGCTTTCGCGAAGAGACCAATGTGCTGAGCAGTATTACCGGCGCCAGCCGCGATAGTATAGGCGGTGCGCTGTGGATGGGACACTCGTATAGTTAATCAGGTAGGTGAGGCGGGTTAGTGTCCCATATGTTCTATTTCATCAGAATAGATAGTTTTTGAATTGCCGCCTTCAAATTTGTCTATCTGTGTTTTTCGTTTTATTTCAACTGTAGATTTTATTGGGATTTTCTCAATTAGAGGAACAACATATCCCGATGTGATATAGACTTCATCAATGTTGATATTCGTTTGCAGTTTAATGACAATATTGTTTAAAGAACTGTCAGTAGAAATTTGTATGTGTTCTTCTTCATAGCCGACGTATTTAGCTATTAATGTATACTTACTTTTACCCTGGATAGAGATGCTGAATTTCCCATCTTCATTTGTTGTAGTTCCACCTTTAAGTATGCTATCCTTGAATATTTGTATGACGGCAAATATTACAGGCTCGTTATGTTCGTCTACTATAGTTCCTGTAATGTTAATTGATTCATTACTAACACTATCTTCTGATTGCTCTTTTTCTATAACAACAGCCTTATTTTTATAAGGCACCTGGGCAAAAGATGTATGATTGCTCCCCACTGTTATTATCAATGCCAGCCCTGCCGCAATGATCCATTTATATAAAGTACTGTGTGGCTGTGGTGGAAGTAAGATAGGCCTGTTCAGTTGCGTTTTCTTCACTCTCCCGCAAACCTTTTGCCCTTTGTGCTCAATGAAAAAATTGTATAGTTGCTCATCTGTAAACCCTGTAAAGTCCACCACGCATTTCCGGCAGCTATCACAATTCCTGCCCTGCTGCTGTGGAGTCATTTTATGCCAGTCCTCTGTGCAGGGCTGGGGTATGCTTAATTGTATGGTTTTGGGTTGTTTCATTGCAACTACAAGTTACGATACCTGTAAGATACAATTGCCATGGAAATTCCATAAATATGTTTAATACTGGCCCGTGCTCAGCATCACAAGCGTGCAGGCTTCTTTGGCTTCAATGCCTTTTTCGCGCAGCATATCTTCCAACTCATCGTTCTCCGTACCCGGGTTGAAGATGACACGTTTAGGGTGCAGCGACAGGATATAATCGTAATAATCCTGCTGGTTGCGTGGATTCAGGTAGAGGGTAACTGTATCAATATCCTCCATATGCGGTGTATCCGTACCTATTTTTACACCTATCACATCGCCCTGCCTTTTACCTATGGCCACTACAGGGTGTTTGTGCGATAAAAGCCTGTGTATCGCCATATTGCTATACCTTGAAGGGTTCTCCGACGCACCTAAAACCAGTGTTTTCTTACTCATAGTACAAAGTTACTACAGCGCTGCGAGTTGATACAAATAGAACTATAGTTGCATGTTATACTTATTTCACCTTTTCTTCACAGATCAATGAGTACCTTTTTTAGTAACTTTAATGGAAAGGGTTTTTACTTTTTAACTTTTTACTTTTGATTTTGAAATGAATACAGCATACATAATAGCGGGCTACCGCACAGCAGTAGGCAAGGCAAACAGGGGCGGGTTTCGTTTTACCCGCCCTGATGATCTGGCGGTTGATGTGATAAAAGGTTTACTGGCATCGGTGCCGCAGCTTGACCCCAAACAGGTGGATGACGTGATAGTAGGCAATGCAGTGCCGGAAGCAGAACAAGGCCTGCAGGTAGGACGCATCATTGCCAACCGTGCTATTGGCGAGTGGGCACCCGGTGTAACAGTGAACCGTTATTGCGCCTCGGGGCTGGAGACTATCGCTATTGCCACCGCCAAGATACAGAGTGGTATGGCCGATTGTATCATCGCCGGAGGTACGGAGAGTATGAGCCTGGTGCCTACCGCGGGTTGGCGTACCATGCCCAACTACGAATATGTAAAAGACAATGGTGATTATTACCTTGGCATGGGACTTACTGCTGAACAGGTGGCACAGGACTATAAAGTGACACGCGAGGAGCAAGATGAATTTGCCTACAACTCACACCTGAAAGCCCTGAATGCGATCAAAGAGGGTTATTTTAAAGAAGGCATTCTGCCGATAACGGTAAAGGAGATAGGGATTGACAAAAAGGGCAAAAGGGTAGAGAAAGAATACGTAGTAGATACGGATGAGGGGCCAAGAGCAGACACCTCAATGGAGGCACTGGCTAAACTAAAACCTGTGTTTGCGCAAGGCGGTACTGTGACTGCGGGTAACTCGTCACAGACATCAGACGGTGCCGCATTTGTGATAGTTATGAGTGAAAAGCTGATGAAGAGCCTGGGGCTGCAGCCCTGGGGTAGGCTGGTGGCATGTGCCAGTGCCGGGGTAGACCCGCGCATCATGGGTATCGGACCTGTAGCTGCTGTGCCTAAAGTCTTGAAGCAGGCGGGCCTGCAACTGAATGACATAGAACTGGTAGAATTGAACGAGGCATTCGCATCGCAATCCGTTGCCGTAATTCGTGAGCTGGGTATGAACCCTGATATTGTAAATGTGAATGGCGGGGCTATCTCTTTAGGCCACCCGTTGGGGTGCAGTGGCGCCAAATTGAGCATACAGTTATTGCACGATATGAAACGCCTGGATAAAAAGTACGGTATGGTGACAGCCTGCGTGGGGGGCGGACAAGGTATTGCCGGAATTATTGAGCGACTGGGCTAACTTATTATAAACTACTGAGTTGAAAATCCGTATTTTTGCCACTCTTCAGAAAGGATCGAACAGATGAACAAGTTTATTTGCCTGGTGGCGCTATTGTTATCAGGGTTTTCTTCGCAGGCCCAGTTTAAGTTAGAAAAGCCGGTTTTCTCAGGAATATATTTTCAGTGGGGTTATAATCGCGACTGGTATTCAAAAAGTGACATCCGTCTGAGGGACGGCGACAAATACGACATCACTATTTACGATGTGGTAGCGAAGGATAAACCTGATTTTAGTTATTACAAAGATCATCCTTTTGATATAACTATTCCGCAAAACAGTTATCGTATAGGTTTTTACCTGAACAAAAAGCATACCCATGCTATTGAGATCAATTACGACCATGCCAAATATGTGCAGGTAGATAACCAGACCCTGCGTATGAAAGGACAGATAGGTGGTAAACAGGTAGATGCGGATACCAACCTTGGTCAGTACCTGATACACGTAGAGCATACCAATGGTGCCAACTTCTACCATCTGAACTATGTAGGACAAACCGAATTGTGGCATGGTAAGAAGAATGACCGCACAATGGCTACAGCCGTATGGAAGGCCGGTGCGGGTGTTGTGATACCCAAATCTTTCATTATCGCATTTTACCAGAAGCTGGACAACAGGTTCAAGGTGGCGGGTTATATAGCCAGTGTAGAGGCAGGTTTCCGTTTTTATCCTTTAAAACATCTGTTTCTCGAAGCTACGGGCAAAAGTGGTTTTGCTAATTATTTAGATGCGTTAGGTGTGGGTACAGGCAGGGTGAGCCATCATTTCTGGTACGGCGAGGTAGTAGGACTTGTGGGGTATGATATGAGCCTGAACTTCCTGAAGCGTAAACCCAAAACTGCTCAGGACCTGAAGCCGGGGACGATGTAGTAGTTGGGCATTTCAAATAATGCTGGCTGTATTCTGCAGAGCATCCCCCCTAATATCCCCCAATCACTACTTTTCAATTTTCTGTATTTTTGCATATTAAGTTGTGCTGAAGAGAATAGTACATATTGTTTTTTCGGTGGTTATGGCGCTGCTGCTGGTTTTTGGAGGAGTCTCCAAGGAGTACCTGCACATGTTCACCGGCCACACGGATACCATTGACCACAACTATGGTAACGATGGTCTGCACCTGGAGAGTGAACACCATCACTGTACCTTTCTTTCATTCACACTACCACCTTATGTAGATGATGCGGCTATTTATGAGCTGCCACAACCTAAAGAAGTATTTCTACACAATATCACGGTTACGGTATCGCATCTTATACCGCGTGCAGTACCTGTTTCCCGTCTGCGCGGCCCACCGGCAATTTTCGCTTAATGATAGTCTGAATGGAACTGTGTGTACAAGCGATATAGCTTGTTACTGTTCCTATACTTTATTTTTTATCAATTGCAGTTATGAAGTATGTACTGCTGTTGGTTCTGTTGTACACGGTAGTACCCGCACATGCGCAACAGGACTGCAAGCTGAATATTAATGTACTGGTGGTTGAAAAGCATACCGGGCAGCCATTGTTCCCGGTTGTGGTTCATATAGATGAACTGAATGCTACCTACGAAACAAATGAAAAAGGGCGTGTTGAGCTGGGTAGTATCTGTCCGGGCAAATACAACTTCCATTTTCACTCAGATGGTTATGAACACTATGCAGAGCAGGTGACCATTACAAGCAGTACTGAATTGAAGTTCAAACTTTCGCATATAGAAGGTGTGCTGGATGAGGTGACCATTGCTGATGCCCGCGAGCAGACATTATTGCAGGCAAAAGACGGCATGGACAGCAAGCAAATAGCCGCTAATAGCGGCAAAAGCCTGGGCGATATGTTGCAGGCTGTGAATGGCGTTACGGTTATATCTAATGGAGCTACTATAGCAAAGCCTGTTATTCATGGCATGCACAGCAACCGTATTGTGATGCTGAACAATGGTGTGCGCCAGGAAGACCAGCAATGGGGTGGAGAACACGCCCCGAATATTGACCCCTTCCTGGCCAATAGTCTTGAGGTTATAAAAGGAGCCGCCAGTGTAAAATATGGTACCGACGCTATAGGTGGCGTAATACTGGTAGAGCCTGCTCCTTTGCGTGCAACACAGGGAACGGATGCTGAGCTGAACCTGGCAGGGCTGAGTAACAACCGCATGGGGGTAGCTTCTGCTATGGTGAACCACAACTTTAAAAAGTTAACGCCATTGAGTATTCGCTTGCAGGGTACTTATAAAAAGGGTGGTAATTATCGTATCCCCGGCTACTGGGTGGCTAATACGGGGGTGGAGGAGAATAACTATTCTGCTGCCGCAGCATGGCGAAAACAGCATTATGGTGCCGAGGTGTTCTATAGTCACTTCAATACTAACCTTGGCGTTTATCGTGGTTCGCATACGGGCAATGAAGCTGATAAGCTGGCTGCAGTGAATAGCGATACGCCTCTTGTGCCTGCGGACTTTACTTATGAGTTGAAAAGACCGCGCCAGCATGTGGAGCACGACCTGGGCAAAGCGAAAATGTATCTTGAAAGTAGTTTGGGTACATGGCATGCTACGTATGCCTACCAGCAGAATTTCAGGCAGGAGTATGACGTGCAAAGGGTGGAAACAGACAGGGCGCAATTGAACCTGACACTGAATACACAGACATTCAACTTAAACCTCGAGCACAGGCAGATATGGAAGCTGAAAGGAGAGGCTGGATTTGATGGTATCTACCAGGAGAATTTTATCCAGAATGGAGACAGGGTATTCCTGCCCAACTATCGTTCTAAAGGAGCGGCAGCATACCTTATAGAAAGGTACAGAGCCCATGACTGGACATTCGAAGGTGGTTTGCGCTATGATTATCGCTGGTATGAGGCATTCAACCCCGAAGGTAGTAAGCAGCAGGTAGTGCGGTATGAGTATCATTTCAATAATCTGTCGGGTACATTCGGGGCAACGAAAAAACTAAGTGATAAATGGCAGTTGTCTACTATACTTTCCAACGCATGGCGTGCACCACAGGCAAACGAGTTGTTTAGTGCCGGGCTGCACCAGGGAGCGGCAAGAATAGAGTTGGGTAATAAGAACCTGCAACCGGAGCGCTCGTATAACCTGAACATTGAAAGTAAAAATACTTTAGGCAAAAAACTGTCAACGGAAATATCGCTGTACACACAGTACATTCAGAACTATGTTTACCTGGAGCCGGGGGCTGACCTGTTGACCATTTCCGGATATTTCAAAACCTTTAATTATCAGCAGACCAATGCTCAGCTTTCAGGTACCGATCTCTCAGCTATGTACAATTGGAATGCATACCTGAAGTCAAACTTTATGGCGTCCTTCCTGTTTGCACGTAATGTTACTGCTCACGACTGGGTGATACTGATGCCGGCAGACAGGTTGTCGCTGAGCACTACATATACCAGGGATATAAGCCCCGGATTAAAGGAGTGTTACATATCGGCTGATGCTAAGTTTGTATTTCACCAATGGCGCATTCCTGCCAATTTCGACCAGGTAGATTTTCCAAGGCCGCCAGCGGGTTATTTTCTCGCAGACGTATCTGTTGGTACGACACTGGAAGCGGGTAAGCAGCCTCTATACATGAGCCTGACCGTCATGAACCTTTTCAACCAGAAATACAGGGATTACCTGGATGCGTTCAGGTATTTCATTAACCAACCGGGCACGAATGTCGTACTAAGAGTGCGTGTGCCTGTATCATTTAACAATAAAAAATCATCTTAATAATGAAGAAGATAGTATCAATAGTATGCTCAATGCTGATAATGTCAGTAATACTTACAGCATGTAAAAAGACTCCGATAGATAATCCACAACCGGTGCAACAGGAATTGATAACAACTATCAGGTTGAACGTAACTAACAGTAGTGGTTTCAATAAAAGTTTCAACTACAAAGTGTTGAATGGCTTCAACAGCTCCGAGCCCGGTATCAAATTGGTTGAAGATGTAGAACTGCTACCTGCCACTGAATATAATGTAGAGGTAACAGTTCTGAATGAAGCCGATACTCCTGCTCAGAATATTACGGACGAGATCATATCTGAGAATACAGAGCATTTGTTCCTGCATCAGAGTTTGCCTGAAACGGGTGCCGGCTCAATAGCATTCTCTGACGGTAATAAAGATGATAATGGGGCACCTTTCAATAGGACCGTCAAATTTACTACAGGCGCTGCCGGAGATGGAACACTTATTGTAACACTGAAGCATCAGCCAACTAATAAGAATGCTAATACACCCGATGAGGCCGGAGGGGAAACAGATGCACAGGCTATCTTCCCCATTTACTTGAAATAGCAGTTTGGCTTGATTTTTGTTGTGATTTCACTTTGTTAAAGTGCAGATTTTAATCTTAAAAATCTGCGCTTTTTTCATTCCATTTCGGTAACTTCAAATTAAATTCATATTAAAAGTACCGATAATGGCAATGGGCACGATCATTGAAAAAGAACAAATACCGGATGTAAAGATTGTTCCGGCGTTCGTAGACAAAACTGAACAATGGGAAAAAGAAATGCATTACGCAGCTAGGTTGGGTAATGAGTTTAAGGGGAAAACCACGATAACTTTTGAAACAACCCAGGGGCCACGTTCCGTTACTACAACGGTATGGTCCGTTACTAATAACTTTATTCAGCTGAAGGGAGGTCTCAACATTCCGCTAAATAGTGTGATAGATATACATTTTTAGGGGTATCCCTTCTTGATGTTTGCCGCTCGTCGCTGCCTGTATACAGCGAACAGGAGAGGCTTAGTATGATTTCACTGATATTCATTTTTTGTAATTATCTTTGCCTCTTAAAATAGTTTAGTAAACGGTTACCCCTAACGTTTAATAGAATATGAGTCAGCAAGAAATAATTGAGCGTATTAACGCTTTTATGGTTGAAGATTTTGAAGTAGATGAACAGACTATCACTCCGCAAGCTGATCTGAAAGCTACACTAGATCTGGACAGCCTTGATTACATTGACCTGGTGGTTGTTATTGAACAGAATTTCGGTTTTAAGGTAAAGCCGGAAGATTTCCAGAAGATGACCACGATCCAGGATTTTTACGATTATGTTATAAACAGGTTAGAGGCTAGCAATGTCTGAGGAAACCTCATGGGAGGGCCGCTCGCGCGGCACTACATTGGGATATAGGATATTTGTATGGTTGCTGCGTAAAGGTGGACTGGGTGCAGCCTACCTACTGTTGCGTTTTGTTATCATTTATTACAAGTTATTTGTGCCTGCTGCCATTAGGCCGCTCAGGTATTTTTACAGTAAAAGGTTAGCGTACAGCAATAAAGAAACCTCCCGGCTTATTACACGTAACCTTATAGTGTTTGGACAAACGCTGATAGATAAGATAGCTGTGTTGTCAGGTGTGGCGGATAAGCTGACTTTTACACATGAAGGGGTAGAAAACATAGAACAACTGGTAAAAGATGGAAAAGGTGGTATATTACTAAGTGCCCACCTGGGCAATTGGGAGGTAGCAGGTCATTTATTGAAACGTGTAAATACGGTTATCAATATCGTGATGTATGACGGCGAAGCAGAGCAGGTAAAGCAATACATGGAGCAGTTTGAATCGAACCGTTCATTCAATATCATATTTATCAAGGACGATATTTCGCACATATATGAGATGTCGGCTGCACTGGCAAGGAATGAATTGATATGTCTTCATGGTGATCGTTTTCGTCCGGGCAACAGGACAATGGAGCATGAATTTCTGGGCGAGAAGGCAAACTTTCCAGCAGGGCCATTCATACTTGCGTCTAAATTAAAAGCGCCGGTTTGTTTTGTTTTTGCCTTCAAACAGACTAATTTTCATTATCACTTTTACGCTTACCCTCCAAAGGTGTATGAAGGCAGGGGTACAACTGGGATGAACATAATGCTGGACGAATATGTTCAGGTCGTAGAACAGAAGATAAAAGAATATCCGGCACAGTGGTTTAATTATTTTGACTTTTGGAAACAATGAAACAGGCAGAGATAACGGCATACATTCCCCAACGCCCACCATTTGTTATGGTGGATGAAGTTTTGCTGGCCGACCCTAAAGCATCTAAGACCTCTTTCCTTATCAGGGATGATAATATATTTGTGAAAGAAGGCATTTTTACAGAACCGGGGTTAGTAGAGAATATGGCACAAACTGCTGCTGCAGGTACAGGCTACAGGTATCAACAACAGGGTGAGCATGTGCCGGTTGGATTTATAGCTTCTATCAAAAATCTTAGGATATATGCACTTCCTAAAACCGGCGACCTGTTGCATACTGAAAATATCGTTGCGCATACAGTAATGAATGTTCATGTGGTAGAAGCTGTAGTATATCTTGGTGAGCAGAAGATTGCCAGTTGTGAAATGAAGATATATGAACAGTCATCATAAATGTTTGTTATGAAAAAAGTACTTATACTTCTATATGTTATCATTTTTCAGGTAACCGCCTTCGCACAGTCCAGGTCTGATATTTTTGACCCTGAAACAGAAATTACGTGGTTAGGTCTGGATTTTTCAGAAGTGCATTTTATTGGCGATGCTGCACAATGGCAGGATGTTGGTGCTATTACAAGCACTGAACTGAGAGATAAATACTTTGTATCATGGAATGAGTTATTCGTCGACGAGAAAGCCAAATATGATGTGGCCAAAGCAACCAACAGGATACTTGTAAAGTATGCTGTTGATGTAACAGCAACCATCAATGCCAATTCTGAAAAGGACTATTTTGTAAATGACCCGGGAGCCTTCCGCCATCTTGAAAATGATGACGTTGCTGCTATGCTAAGCAAGTATGATTACAAAGGCAAGAAGGGAATAGGTATGATGTTTGTAGTAGAGGGGATGTACAAAGAAGCTAAGAAAGCATCTATGTGGGTGGTGTTTGTAGATATGGGTAGTAAGAAAATGTTGCTGGCAAGACAAGTTGAGGGCGTGGCAGGAGGTTTCGGGTTCAGGAATTACTGGGCCAAGGCTTTTCTCAACGGACTGAAGGAAGTGGGGGATAATTTTGACAGGTGGAAAAAAGGTAAATAACAAGAATATAGTCTTTGCAAAAATTACATCATACAACAGAATTCGAGGTAAAGTTCAGCGAGGCTGATCCGCTGGGCATTGTATGGCATGGTCATTATATACGTTATTTCGAGGACGGCAGGGAAGCCTTCGGTGATGAGTTTGGTCTGAAGTATCTTGACTTTTACCGTAATGATATTGTGGTTCCAATAGTAAATATTCAATGCGACTACAAACGCATATTAAGATATGGCCATAGGCTGAGACTCGAAACAACCTATAAAGACACTGCGGCAGCTAAGCTGCTGTTTGACTATAAAGCATATGATGCTAATACCAATGAACTCGTGGCAACTGGAAGCTCGGTACAAGTGTTCATGCACAAGGAAAGCCTGGAGCTGATGTTATACCTGCCACAATTTATGTTAGACTGGAAAACAAAATGGCTGAACAAATAACACCTGGAAAGGTATATGCAATAGCATCAGACATAACCTCAGTAATGGGGCTGGGTGCCGCGGAGCATTGGGATGCCATTAGTGCAGGTACCCAGGGTATTCAGCAATATGATGATAAGGCATTCAGCAATACTCCTTTTTACGGTTCTATGTTGGATGAGGCGCAATGGCAGCTCATTAATATGGCTATTGATACCGATAAGGAGTTGTCAACTTTTGAAAGGCTATGTTTGTTTTCAGCAAAACAAGCACTCAGTAATACCACGGTTGATCTTGAAGAAACTGTACTGATCCTTTCAACAACCAAAGGCAATATTGAGTTGTTGGACGAGGCTCCGGATTCTACTATTGCTCTACAGAACAGTGCCAATGCTATAAATTCAGTATTAGGAATTAAAGCCAAGCCAATTGTCGTTTCTCATGCTTGTATATCGGGTTCTGTCGCGTTATTGTATGCACACAGGCTGATTACCGGAGGTCGATATAAGAAAGCAATAATTGTGGGCTGTGACCGGTTCACTCCTTTTGTATTAAATGGGTTCCAATCCTTCCAGGCAATTGCTGATGGTCCGTGTCGCCCTTTCGATGCTGATCGTACAGGTATCAACCTTGGAGAAGCGGCGGCTACGATCATATTGTCATCAACTGGTACAGATGCAATAGCTTGTTTATATGGCGGAGCCACTTCTAACGATGCTAATCACATATCGGGCCCTTCGCGAACAGGAGAAGAACTATCTGATGCGATAAACAGGGCGATGCAGGAAGCAGGAGTGCAGTCTTCGGATATCAATATGATATCTGCACACGGAACGGCTACTGCTTATAATGATGAGATGGAAGCCAAAGCCATTCATCTTTCCGGCTTGTCTGAAGTGCCGCTGCATAGTATGAAGAGCTATACAGGACATACTTTAGGAGCTGCGGGCGTGTTAGAAAGCGCTATGATACTTGAAGCGATCAAACATCAGCAATTGATACCATCTGCCGGTTACGAAAAGCATGGAGTACCTGTTCCTGTGAATGTTACTACCCAAATGCAGCCCGCAGATATACAATATGTACTAAAGACAGCTTCCGGTTTTGGTGGCAGCAATGCCGCTATTGTCTGGGGCCGTATTTAGCTTTGCAGCGCGTTGAGCGCTATCCACGTCATGGTGCCGACACCTGTTTTTAATGCTTCTTCGTCGATATCAAAGTGTGCATTGTGCACGGAAGCCGTAAACTCTTTATTGTCTTTGTTGGTACCTATCCTGAAGAAACACCCCGGCATGTGCTGCGTATAGAAGCTGAAGTCTTCGCCTGCCATACGTATGTTCAACTCTTTCACGTTCTCATCTCCCAGGTAAGCTTTGGCCCAGCTTTCGGCGTTGGCTGTTACTACCGGATCGTTATAAAGAGAAGCATGGCCTTTAGGTATGTGTACCGTAGCTTTCGCGCCGTAGGCCTCACATGTTTTTGTAGTAAAATCCTTGATGTATTCATGCGCCTGCGCACGCCATTCCTCGTTCATGGTGCGGAAGGTACCCCAGAGTTCCAGCTTGTCCGGTATTACGTTAGTAGCAAAGCCCGCTTCTATTTTACCGAATGTAAGTACTGATGGTATGATGGGATTGCATTTGCGTGATATAACCTGTTGCAAACCCGTAATTACCAGTGCTGAAATAGCTATCGGGTCAACGGTCTGGTGGGGAAGTGCGGCGTGCCCGCTTTTACCTTCTATGGTAATATATATCTCATCGGTACTGGCCATGTACTGTCCCGCTTTGAAGCCTACTGTGCCGCTGGGCAGGTGAGGATAAACGTGCAGCGCGAAAATGGCTTCCGGCTTAGGATTTTCTAATACACCGGCTTCTATCAGCAGGCTGGCGCCGCCCGGTAGTTTCTCTTCTCCTTGCTGGAATATGAGTTTTACGGTGCCTTCCCATTCGTCTTTCAGGTCGTTGAGGATACGGGCTATACCCAGCAAGCAACTGGAGTGTACATCGTGCCCGCAGGCGTGCATCACACCATCATTTTTCGACCTGTACGATACATCATTGGCTTCCTGTATTGGCAGTGCGTCCATATCAGCACGCAGGGCAATGCATTTTTTATCCGGGTTCTTTCCTTTTATCAGTCCTATCACTCCCGTGCCTGCCACGCCTGTTTCATGACTGATGCCCCATTCGGTCAATTTTCCTGAAATGAACTCAGCTGTCTTATACTCCTCGAAAGATAGTTCGGGGTTGGCGTGTATATGATGGCGTATCGCCTGTACTTCAGGAAAGTATTCCTCTGCTTTTTTGCGTATTATATCAATCATAATATTCAGCCGTATTGATGGTTACATTGTCCGGTACAATAATACATGCACCGTATATAGCCAGTGTTTCCCTGTACAATTCCAGCGCATCCTCACGGGTGGCAAAGTCGCCTACCTTGACACGGTATTGCGGTTGCGTGTACACCATGTAGGTCTGTATCCGTGGGTAGCGGCGCATGAAGTCTACTTTTTTGCGGATAGCCTCTGCGCGGTCGTTACCGTAATATATCTGTACCCTGTAACCGCGCATATGGCGTATACCGCCATATTGCAGGTTTTTGTGCCTTTCTACCAGTATGGCCAGTCGCGGGTCTGCATTGATGGTGATATTATTGTTAGTAACCGGTCTTTTATAAGCTGTATCTGCCGATATGTTTTCCGTTACCACGATCTGGGCATGACCGCTTATTGCCGGGCCTGTTAAGGCCAGCACCAGGAGCGATATGTAATACAGCTTATTCATTTGTTATGCTAAGCTACGGTAGTTTATGTTAAAGTTAAAACAGGGCTTACGCCCTGTTCATTAAAAGTTCTTGATGATCTCCTCTGCAAACTCGCTGGTTTTCACCTGTGTTGCATCTGTCATCAGTTTATAAAAGTCAACAGTCACACGTTTGTGCATGATACTGGTCTGCAGACCGTTCTTGATCACTTTGGCAGCATCATCCCAGCCCATGTATTCCAGCATCATTACACCACTCAGTATCAGTGACGACGGGTTCATGGTATCCGTATCCGCAAAACGAGGCGCCGTACCGTGCGTAGCCTCGAATATTGCGTGGCCTGTTTTGTAGTTGATGTTGGCGCCCGGAGCGATACCTATACCACCTACAGCCGCAGCCAGTGCGTCTGATATATAGTCGCCGTTCAGGTTCAGGGTGGCGATCACTGAATAATCCTGCGGAGCGAGCAGTATCTGCTGCAGGAAGTTATCAGCTATTACATCTTTTATCACCAGTTTGCCATCGTGCTGCGCTTTTTCCATTTCTTCAATAGCCGCTTCTTCACCTTTTTCTTTCTTGGTAGCTTCCCACTGGTTCCATGTGTATATTTTATCGCCAAACTCGCGTACTGCCAGGTCGTAGCCCCATTTCTTAAAGCCACCCTCGGTGAACTTCATGATATTGCCCTTGTGTACCAGCGTTACCGATGTACGTTTGTTGTCCAGTGCATATTGAATAGCTGATCTTACCAGGCGCTCCGTACCTTCTTTAGATACCGGCTTGATACCGAAGGCTGTTGTTTCAGGGAAACGAACTTTATCGCCCGCATTCAGTTCGGTACGGATGAACTCCATGAGCTTTTTAGCTTCTTCACTGCCTTCCGGGCACTCAATACCCGCATATATATCTTCCGTATTCTCGCGGAAAACGACCATATCCACCCTGTCAGGGTAGTGAACCGGAGAAGGTACACCTACGAACCAATGAATAGGGCGCAGGCAGACATACAGGTCCAGCTCCTGGCGCAGGGCCACGTTGAGTGAACGTATACCGCCGCCGATAGGCGTTGTTAAAGGGCCTTTTATTGATACCAGGTATTCACGCGCCATATCCAGCGTTTCGGCCGGCAGCCATTCGCCAGTCTGGTTGAAGGCCTTTTCACCGGCCAGTATCTCTTTCCATTCTATTTTGCGTTTGCCATGATAACAATGCTCCACGGCAGCGTCAATCACTCTTTTGCTGGCACGCCATACATCGGGGCCAATACCGTCACCTTCGATAAAGGGTATGATGGGGTTGTCAGGGACATTGAGTTTGTGGTTGCTGTCTATTGTTATCTTTTGTGGAGTCATGTTGTTGTTTATTTGAATTACGCGCGCAAAAATACTTGAAGATTATTGTAATCTGAAAACATATCTATTGTGTTTATATCATGTAGGTTTGGGGTGACCAGGTAAAGGGTTAATTGGTTAAAAGAGGTAATGTGTGGCCCGGTGGCTGATAATACATGCATTTTGTTAAGTATACAGGCTGTTTTGTTAACCCGGACGCAGCGATGCGTGTCTTGCAAGTGTTTATTAATCAGTGTGTTGTAGTGTGAATTGTTAAGTATTGTTAAGTAAAACGATAAGTCGTTCGTACTTAACAATTCATAAAAAAGTCCCGCATGTGCGGGACGGATATTATGTATTGAGTGTTGTCGGGTTTGCTTTTGTTTCATATCTGCATTTTTATGGTGTGTGTGGTTTGTGTCTTATTGTAGCAAATATACGTTAAATATTTTATTATTGGTGTATTTATTTCAGCGGACGCTGAATTTATTTGCCACAGTAACCGGCTTTGATGGGTGGTGTATTTACCTCCGGCAATTCCTATCTTTATTATCAAGTAAACTTCGCATACATGAAATACAAAGTTTTTCTGTTACTATTGATTGGTTTGGGGATGGTACATCCTGTTGTTGCACAAAGCTGGCAATGGGGAGCCAGAGGGGGCAGCTGGGGCAATTCTTCTACAGGAGCAAATGAGTTTGTAAAAGATATGGCCACCGACCGGAACGGCAACCTGTACATATTAACCAATACCGGGGATACAAGCGGCATAGATATTAATGGCATACCCAAGAAGGGATTTGGGAGGCAGGACATCGTGTTAGCAAGTTTCAAATGCGATGGCACTTTGAGATGGGTTAAGCTTTTCGGTACTGCAGAATATGATGATGGTGGATTTGCACTAAGTGTTGACCGATTGGATGGAGTATATGTTTCTGCTCGCATGACGAGAGGGCCACAAAAAAAGCCCATATATATTGACAGTGACAAAACCATTAACAGCAATGATGAGAAAGAGTTTTATTTCATCAAATATGACACTTCAGGACATTTAAAATGGGTACGAGCCCCGCAGGCAGACACAGCATCCTTTGCCTTTCAAGCAACTACAATTGACATGGATGTAGATAGTGCAGGCAATCTTTATGCATTTTGCCAGTTACCTCCCGGCATTTATGAGAATAATTTCATTGCTACATCAATATATCAGTACCAAGGATATGATTACCAGGACTGTATAATAAAATATGACAGGAATGGGAATTTTCAGGGTGGCCTCGCTTTCGATACAAAAGGATGTTATGGAGCAAGAATGGTCAGGGACTCAAAAACCAAGCGCTATTATTTATCGGGTTCAACATCATTTACGAGTACAATACCTATGGGTAATATTGTTATACCCAAATACAGCGGATACCTGGCATGCTTTAGCGAAGAAGGAGGTTATTTGTGGGATATTCATTCGGATGCCGCACAAATAGACGGTAACCCAATTTTTGATGCGTTTGGCAATATATATCTTTCTGGGTTAATCCGTTCACCTTCTTCGTCAAACCCCAATGCTAATTTCAATGGTTTTGTAGCGCAGCCTTATCCCAATATTCCTAATGGAGCGCCATTCATTATTAAAATTGACTCAAATAAAAAAAATATCTGGGCAACGTATGCTGTCGTAAATGCAGTAACATTAGTAGGGGGGGTAGGTCTTAGAAATAGCGGAGAAATCGTATTAACAGGCACATTCCCCGGACTGTTAGCCTGGCCTAATTTTACTAAAGATACACTGTACTATCCTGCCAATTCAGGTTATCACCCGTTTATCACAAGGTTTAACACCCAGACTGGTAAAATACTTGGTGTAGATAAACTGGAAACCGACAAACAGAATGCCTATTCGGATGAAATAATAGCAGACGGAAGAAACAATATATATATTGGTGGTGAGTTAGCCGGAAAACTAACTGTAAACGGCAAAGACATGTACAATGTTGGTGGCAGAAATGATTGGGCTGTTGCCAAGTACGGACATAATAATTGCAACTGTACCAATATCCCAGAACCAAGTTTTACCTACAATAAACCTTCTCTCAACAACCTTAATTTCAGCTATACAGGTAGCACTTACTCCACCATTGAATGGGATTTTGATGATGGAACAACTTCTAACCAGGCATCTCCCAGCCATGTATATGCAAAAGACGGAGTGTATACCGTATGCGTGAAAGTGACAAACAGTTGCGGAGATAACACATACTGCCAAATACTGGACACATGGCCTGTTGGCATAAACGATGTGACCTCATCGGATAATATCCATGTCTATCCTAACCCTGCAAACGACATCATATATGTTAGTGGCCATACTGCGGGTACTACAATAACTCTGTATGATGTGATCGGGAAAAAACTTTACCAGGGCGTTTCAACAACAACAAAAGAAAGCATCCACATCAACAATTTCCCGGCAGGCACATACATCATTCAGCTGACAGACAAATCGGGACAGAACATAAACAAGAGGATGGTGAAACTATAATATCAGATCTTCAATTGAAAACTGAAGTTATTTATTACCACCGGTCGCAGACCAGCGGGAGCTGGTTGAATTGACAAAATTGGTATTGTTTTTGCCTGTATTTGATAAACATATCTTTATTATAAGTAAACTTCGCATACATGAAATACAAAGTTTTTCTGTTACTGTTAGTTGGTTTGGTTATGGCACATCCTGTCGTTGCTCAAAGTTGGCAATGGGGAGCCCGGGGTGGTAGCTGGGGCAATTCTTCTACAGATGATAACGAGTTTGTAAAAGATATGGCCACTGACCGGAATGGGAACCTGTACGTATTAACCAATACCGGGGATACAAGCGGCATAGATATTAATGGTATGCCCAAGAAGGGATTTGGGGGAGAGGATATAGTCTTAGCCAGTTTTAAGTGTGATGGTACATTGAGATGGGTTAAGTTTTTCGGCACTGCAGAATATGATGATGGTGGAGGTGCGTTGTGTACTGACCAACTGGATGGGGTATATGTTGCAGCACATATGTTCAGAGGACCACAAAAAAAGCCTATATATATTGACGGTGATAAGACCATTAATAGTAGTGATGAAAAAAAACTATACTTTATTAAATATGATACTTCGGGTCATTTAAAATGGGTACGCGCGCCCCAGCCAGATACAGTGACGGCGGCTCAACAAGCAGGCACAATTGACATGGATGTGGACAGCGCCGGAAACGTCTTCGCACTCTGCCAGCTACCTCCGGGCATCTATGAAAATAGCTTTGTGGCAACACCCACATTTACAGCTCAAGGACATGATTATCAGGACTGTATATTAAAATATGACAGGAATGGGAATTTTCAGGGTGGCCTCGCTTTCGATACAAAAGGATGTTACGGGGCAAGAATGGTCAGGGACTCAAAAACCAAGCACTATTATATTGCCGGTAATTCAAACAACCCAATACCAATGGGCAACACGTCTATTGCACATAATAGCGGATATGTAGCATGCTTCAGTGAAGAAGGTGGATTCTGTAAATACTTATGGGATATTCAATCCTATGATACAAAAATTTATGGTAACCCAATTTTTGATGTATCAGGTAATATATATCTTGCTGGGCTAATCCGTTCCCCATCTACATCCTACCCCAATGCGAACTTTAATGGATTTGTAGCGCAACCATATCCCAATATTTCCAATGGAGCACCATTCATAATTAAAATTGATTCTAACAAAAAGAATATGTGGGCTACATATGCCATTATAAATGGCGTAACATTAGTTGGAGGAATAAGTATTCGAAATAGTGGAGAGATAATATTAGGAGGAAGTTTTCCCGGACTGTTAGCCTGGCCTAATTATACTAAAGATACACTGTACTATCCGCCTAATTCAGGTTATCACCCGTTTATCACAAGGTTTAACACCCAGACGGGTAAAATACTTGGCGTGGATAAACTGGAAACCGACAAACAGAATGCCTATGCGGATGAAATAATAGCAGACGGAAGAAACAATATATATATTGGTGGTGAGTTAGCTGGGAAATTAACGGTAAACGGTAACGATATGTACAATGTTGGCGGCAGAAATGATTGGGCGATTGCCAAGTACGGACATAACAATTGCAACTGTACCAATATCCCAGAACCAAGTTTTACCTACAATAAACCTTCTCTCAACAACCTTAATTTCAGCTATACAGGTAGCACTTATTCCACTATTGAATGGGATTTTGATGATGGAACAACTTCTAACCAGGCATCTCCCAGCCATGTATATGCAAAAGACGGAGTGTATACCGTTTGCGTGAAAGTAACAAACAGTTGTGGAGATAACACATACTGCCAAATACTCGACACATGGCCTGTTGGCATAAACGATGTGACCTCATCGGATAATATTCATGTGTATCCTAACCCGGCAAACGACATCCTATATATCAGCGGCCATACTCCGGGTACTACAATAACTCTGTATGATGTGATCGGGAAAAAACTTTACCAGGGCGTTTCAACAACAACAAAAGAAAGCATCCACATCAACAATTTCCTTGCAGGCACATACATCATACAGCTGACAGACAAATCTGGAAAGAAAACTACAAAGAGGATGGTGAAACAATAACGTGAGCAGTTCAGTTGAAAACAGAACTTATTATACCCACCGGTCGCAGGCCGGCGGGAGTAAGTTGAACTGAAAAAAATGGTATTGTTTTTGCCTGTGTTTAATAAACCTATTATGTATGCGTAAGTCCCTATATGCCCTGATCTTCCTGTTTGGCCTGAGTTTCACTTTGCAACTACTGCCCGGCTGCTGCCCCGATGAGCCGGTGTACTGTGACAAGATCACCACCGCAGGCCTTACTGCTATGAGAGCCCGTGACGGTGTCACCGTGTCATCAATAGATGAGCCGATACCTGCCGACGAATTAGTGTTGAGGCTGGCAATATACAGGGATCGTAAGTTGTGTGCGCGTCAACGGGCTTTCTCATTAATGAGCACCGCATATGCGACGTTTGATTGTGCCATGCCTGAAGATATACGGGACTCTGTCCGTTTTATCTCGATAAAGAGTAAAAGTAATTGGGGCAGCCAATACCCGTCGGGTGCAGAATTGAATGAGATGTTCCGTATACCTGAATTAAATAAACCAAACTACAACTCTGACAAAACGGATATTGATATATTCTCTAAAGGGGTACCCGACAGCAGCAGTACGCATGTTTTTGAGGTATTACTTTTTCTGCAGAATGGCGACACTGTTTTTACACATTCAGAGACCGTGGCATTGGTCAGGTAATTTTGCTGAAAAAATGTATGGTTCTATCCACCACCTGCTGCATAGGCTCGGGCAGATAGTTTCCTGTCCATGGGTGTTTGCGGCCAAATACATGGTCGGTAGGTAAGGTGAACAGTTCTGCTGCCGGTTGCCATTGGTGTAGCTGATAGGCTTGTTCCACAGGTACAGCGGGGTCTTCCGTGCCATGGCAGATAAGTACAGGTATTTTCAGTGATTTAATGGCTCCTTCAATATCCAGCCGTGACTTATTGTTGATATAATTCTCGTATAACTGGTAGTAGAGTGGCATTTCCTGTTTGGTGCGACCGTTGGTGAGGTATTGCACGCCCTTTGCCGCCCATTCCTGTATTTTTTCTTCATCCCACCTGGCCCAGGGTGTTTTGCATTGGCTCACTGCCGCCCATGTAGCCACGGCTTTGATACGAATATCTTCAGCTGCTTTCAACAAAACCATACCACCGCCTTTGCTGTGCCCTATAAGGTATATCTTATCGTAATCAATATTGTCAGCGTGTTCATTATTCACTGTCCAGTCGATGACCGTTTTGAGGTCGTCGAGCTGCAGGGTGTAGTTGTCATTTCCATAAGCTTCCAGGTCAACAAAGTCTTCCGGGTATTCAGGCGTTGTGCCGTTGTGCGAGAAGTTGAACTTGATGAACACAAAACCTGCGTCAGCAAATTGTTCTGCTATCAGGTCGAAGTTGCCCCAGTCTTTAAAACCATTGATGCCATGCGCATAAATGACGGCAGGCTTTTTTACCCCGTCGGCCTTATAAAATATATCTGTAAGTATAGGTTTACCGTGTTTGCCGACCAGTAATATGTTTTTCATCTTATGCATGATAACGAAAATACAACCTTAGTATCAAAAAATATTGCCATGAAAAAGGGTGCATCGCAGGATGTTTTTGTTTAAATTTATAGTACAAAACCGGGGGCTTATGCGTTCTCTACTCATTACAATGATGTGCGCATTATCACTACAGATGATAGCGCAGGACAAGCTGGAAGTGACCAGCAAGGATTTCCAGGACAACGAACTTATGCCGATGAAGTATTCCTGCGAGGGGAATAATACCAGTCCTTCGCTTGAGGTGCACGGCATTCCTCACAAAGCCCGAACGCTTGCCGTGATCATGCATGACCCGGACGCACCGATAACGGGTGGTTTTACACACTGGGTGGTGTGGAATATGAGTACCAAGAGTTATATACCCGGCGATTTTGAAGATGCAGAACAGGGATTGAACGGTGCGCAGAAAAAAGGATACATCGGCATGTGCCCGCCGTCAGGTACCCATCATTACAATATCAGGGTGTATGCGCTGGATGCCAAACTGAAACTGAAAGCCAATGCAGGTAAGGCAGACCTTGAAAAAGCGATGAAAGGCCATATACTTGCAGAAGGAATGATCACCGGACTATATAAAAAACAAGGAAAATAACAGCTATCGATGAGATATTTGATACTGGCGCTTTTGTGCACTGCGGGTAGTATTGCCCATGCACAAAACGTTACAGGCAAAACTGCGGGCTACCTGGAAAGCATCAGGGATAATGAAGCGGCACTGACCGCTTTTTTCAGCGCTATGCCCAAAGGTGGCGACCTGCACAATCACTTTGTAGGGTCGATATATACAGAGACCTACATCAATAAAGTGGTCAGCGAAGATTATTATATCAACAGGAACACGCTTGAAGTATCCGCCGCACCGCAGGGTGGTAGCGACTGGATCCGTTGCGCTGAACTGCAACAACAAGGTAAACTGTCTGACTATAAAAATGCACTCATGCGTAAGTGGTCGGTAGAAGGGTATAACGGAGTGAGTAAGCCATCATACGAACAGTTCTTCGAGACCTTTGGTGGTTTTGCACCGGTGGCCGCACAGTGTACTGATGAGGGGCTGCTGGAATTGAAACAACGCGCCAAACGGGAAAACCTGAATTATATAGAGACCATGTTCCTGATGATACCCTGTGGTGTAGATATGAGCGACGTGCAGGCTTATAACAACCAATTGCTGAATGTGCAAAAGAAAGGAGACGTAGCATGGACAGAAAAGCTACTGAAGCAACTGGACCGGATATTTACAGCAAAGAATATCACAGCCTGTGCTACTGCCTTTAATATAGACAGTGTTACTAAGAGACATAACAGGTTGAAAATGGATGATGATGACTTTACACTCAGGTACCAGAACTATGTATTGAGGATATTTGACCCGGTAACAGTGTTCCGCGACCTGTTGGCAGCATTTGAATCGGCAGATAATAGCCCGTTGATAGTAGGTGTGAATATTGTGGCACCGGAGCATAATGAAGTGTCTATGCGCGACTATTGGTTGCATATGATGATGTACAGGTATTGCCATGAGAAATACCCGAATGTGCGTTATGCCATGCATGCAGGAGAGCTGAGGCTGGGGTTGGTGCAGCCTGAAGAACTGACCTGGCACATTAATAATGCAGTACGGATAGCGGGAGCAGACAGGATAGGCCATGGTGTAGACATTGCCTATGAACAAAACAGCTACGACCTGCTGAAAGAAATGAGCAGGCAGAAGATAGCCATAGAGATCAGCCTGTACAGCAACGAGTTTATCCTGGGCGTAAAAGGCAGCGCGCATCCTATAAGCCTGTACAGGCAATACGGCGTACCGATAGTGATATGTACGGATGATGCAGGTGTGCTGAGGAGCAACCTCGTTCACCAGTTTGTGTTATTGGCAGAGCGATACCCGGACATCAGCTACGCAGAGATAAAGCAGTATGTGTATAACAGTATTGAATATAGTTTTATAGAAGAGCCAGAGGTGAAGAAAAGACTAACCAAAGACCTGGATAATAAGTTTCAGCAATTTGAGCAGACCGTAGCGGAACAGGCCGAAGCCGGGAGGTAACTATTGCCTATATTTGACTGTCTTAAAAATATTATGCTATGGAATTAGTAAAAGTGCCGGAAAGTACCGTACTCATCCGTTTCCCCGATTGCGATCCGTTCAATCACTTAAACAATTCGCGTTACATCGATTATTTCATCAATGCACGTGAGGACCACTTATGGGAGCATTACCAATTGAATATTTATGCATATGGTAGACAGCATGGCAAAAGCTGGGTGGTAGGGCAGAACCAGATAGCCTACCTGAAGCCTGCCATGCTCATGGAGCAGGTAGTGATACAGTCGACGATACTGGAACTGAGTAGTACAGACATACTAGTTGAGATGACCATGTGGGATAAGAAGAAAACACAATTGAAATCGCTACTATGGTCTCGGTTCGTGCATTTTAATCTTGCTACCCAGAAGCGAGATGAGCATTCAAAAGAGCTTATGGATTATTTCGGTCCGCTGGTAAACCCTTTGGCTGAGAAAGTGGATTTTGAGCAACGCGTAACGCAGATGAGAGAACATAATAAACCCGTTAAGAACTAAAGAATGACTGAAGAGAGTACCGCGTTCAAAGATGTGTTCTTTAAACCTGCATTTATACACGAGTTTGCAGATGCATTGAGTGAAAGTATGCCCGGTTTTGATAAGAAGGCCTTTGAACGTAAAGTGTTCGACAAAGACTGGCATGGTAAAGAGTTGAAACAACGTACGCGGCATATTGTGCTTGTGTTGCATCAATTGTTACCCAAACACTTTCCCGATGCTGTGCAAGTGATAGAACGCACTGTAAGCCACCTGCAGACACAAAAAATAAAGTCGGTCAGCTTTGGGTATATCAGTCTGCCGGAATATATAGAGGTGTATGGGCTGGGGCATTATAAGGAGTCGGTACGGGCTATGGAGAAGGTCACAGTGTTTATGAGTTGCGAGTTTGCCGTGCGTCCGTTTATTGTGAAGTACGGTGACAGGATGATGAAGCAGATGCTTGCATGGTCGAAGCATAAAGATGCCAGGGTACGCAGGTTGTCAAGTGAGGGTTGCAGACCACGCCTGCCATGGGCCATGGCATTACCCGAGTTCAAAAAAGATCCGTCTCCGATATTACCCATACTTGAGAACCTGAAAGAGGATAGCGATGTGTGGGTGAAGAAAACTGTAGCCAATAACCTGAATGACATCAGTAAAGACCACCCTGAGCTTGCTATCAGTATTTTCGAAAAGTGGTTGAGAAAGAACAAGCATACTGACTGGATAGTGAAACATGCGGCCAGGACATTGCTGAAAGCGGGTAACCCTGAAGTTATGGCCCTGTTCGGCTTTAAGAAGGATAAGCAGGTGGTAGTAAAAGATATAACTGTTGAGACCCCAAAGGTGAAAATGGGTAAAGAGCTTGTTTTTTCATTTGCAGTAACTAATAAAAGTAAAGAGCCCAAACTCATCAGGCTGGAATATGGTATGCACTATCTGCGTGCCAATGGTACCCATTCAAAAAAAGTATTCAAGATAAGTGAACGAGAGTACCAGCCGGGAGCAGAACAGGTTGTAACACGAAAGCAGAGCTTTAAACCTATTACTACAAGGGTATATTACCCGGGCCTGCATAAAGTATCTGTGATAGTGAACGGACACGAAGCAGGAGTGGTGGAGTTTGTTTTGCAGCAGTGATTTAATCTTTGGGTTTAGCAGGTTTGGCAGATGAGTTCTTTTTGCGTCCGGCCTCCTTAAGGGCTTTATCTATCAGCCACTCAATTTGTCCGTTCACGCTGCGAAACTCATCTGCTGACCACTTTTCCAGGGCCTTGTAAGTTTCCTCGTCTATTCTTAAAACAAAGCTTTTCTTAGCACTCAAAACCAGCTACATTTTTGTGTTCTATTGATAAAGTGTTCCTGTATTCAGCACGGGTTGTGCATTCTTTTCGCCACACAAAACTACCATAAGATTGCTCACCATGGCTGCTTTCTTCTCATCATCCAGTGCTACAATGTCTTTTTTGCCCAGCTCTTCCAACGCCATTTCTACCATGCCTACTGCACCTTCTACTATTTTGTATCGTGCCGCCACTATAGCTGTTGCCTGTTGGCGTTGCAGCATTGCGCCTGCTATTTCCTGTGCATAGGCCAGGTGGCTGATACGCGCTTCACGGATCGTGATGCCGGCTGTTGCCAGGCGGTCTGTCAGTTCCTTTTCCAGCATCATATTTACCTGCTCCCCACCATCGCGCAGGGTTATTTTCGCATTCTCATCTTCGATGTTATCGTAGGAGTATGCACCTGCCAGGATACGTATAGCAGCTTCACTTTGCGTTTTTACGTAGCTCATATAGTCAGTTACATCATACGCAGCTTTGTATGAGTCTGTTATTTGCCAAACCACAACCGCGCCTATTTCTATGGGGTTACCCATTTTGTCATTCACCTTAATAGTTGGTGTGGCAAAGTTCTGCGCACGTTGAGTGAGCTTAACAGTGGTGTAGAAGGGGTTGATAAAGAACATTCCGTTTGCCTTTACCGTACCAATGTATTTACCAAACAGGTTGAGTACACGCAAGTGGTTGGGCTGCACGATGATGAGGCCTTTCCATAACAGGAATGTTACGATGAGGGCTGGGAATGCGATCCATGCATACATAGGGTTTATGAACATACTCATGAACCCGAAAATTGACAGTGCCATAAGAGCTAACGACACTAACAAAACTAAATAACCATTCAGCGGCTTAATTACTTTTTCCATATATATTGTTTTAATTGATTATTTTAATGTGATATCAATATGATATCAAATGTATGAAATAAAAAAATATCCGCCAAAAAAATCCGTTGGATGTGGTAGTGGATGTACGGAAAGATAATTCCCGGGCGAGTGGCTATATCAGCCGTCATTTTTTACATTTGCAGAGAGCTATGTTATTTTCAGATATTCCCGGGCAGAAGGCGGCAAAAGACGGATTGACAGGTATGTGGCGTAACAACCATTTTCCTCATGCTTTGTTGCTTACCGGCAATGAAGGAACCGGCGGGCTGCCAATGGCTTTGGCTCTGGCCAGGTATATTTTTTGCGAGAACAAACAGGAAAATGACGCCTGCGGCGAGTGCAGCTCTTGCAGTAAGGTACAAAGGTTGGAACATGCTGACCTGCATATGGCTTTCCCAACGGTATCGCCCAAGCCGGGTACTAAGGCCATGAGTAAATACTATATGGCTGACTTCAGGGAGTTTGTGAAACAGACACCTTTCAGCAGTACATATGATTGGCTGCAATTCATCAGTGCAGAGAATAAACAAGGTAATATTACGGCAGAAGAATGCCGCGAGATCATTGATACGCTCAACCTACGTTCATACGAGGGTGGGGCAAAAGTGCAGATCATCTGGCGGCCTGAGTATTTAGGTAAAGAAGGTAACATCCTGCTGAAACTGATAGAAGAACCACCTGCTGATACTTACCTGGTACTGGTGGCGGAAAACATGGAAGATATACTGGGAACTATACTGTCACGTACACAGGTAGTGAGACTAGCACCTGTTTCCGCTGCTGATATTGCTACGGTATTACAGCGCAGAAACCTTGCAGATGAAGCCCGTGCGTTGCAGATAGGGCATATGGCTAATGGCAGTTATGCTGAAGCATTGAGATTGTTGCAACATGCAGAGAATGACTTGTTCCCCGAAGTGCGCAACTGGTTCAATGCATTGTTCACCAACAACGGGGTCGCAATTACAAAGTTTGCAGAGCAGTGGAGCAAGGCCGGGCGTGAACAACAGAAAAATTTTCTGCATTATATCATACAACTACTGGAGCAGGCTATCAGAGTCAGGTATTTGCCGGGGCAGCCACCTGCATTACCGCCTGCAGAAGCCGATTTTGTGCGAAAGATAGCAGCAATGAAAGTGTCTTATGAGACCATCAACAGTATGGTAAAAGAGATAACGGATACTATCTATTATATAGAGCGAAATGCCCACAGTAAAACACAGCTACATGTGTTATCTGTCAAGATGGTGTATATTATTACCAACAGGCCTATACCTGTTCTTTAATCAAGGAACCCGCGTTTTACCGCTTCCATGTGGAACCATGGATTAAGTTTAGGACGGTTAGCTTCGAGGAATTTCCGTACCACAGGCTGGTCCGGGTTGATCATTCTTGTAGGGCAGTCAGACAGATCTTCCATAGTGTCACAATGGGCACTGATCTGTTCCGTTTCTCCTGAACTGATGTAAAACAGTGGTTCTGTTCCGTTTTTCTCAAAACCAATACCATGTATCTTATTTCCCTGTACATCGGCCAGCGAACACTGGAGTGAATCGTGAAACAAGAAGGTATAAGCCAGTTTACCCACCCCATCCTCATATTTCAGGAAGAAAACTTTCAGGTCGAGCATACCATAAGTGAGTCCTTTCATTTCCACACCACTGCAATTCTTTACGGGCACATCGCAATGGTTGCAATATAGCCGCCATTTTGTTTCTGTATACAGGTCTGTAATGCCCAATTGCTCTATCTGTTTCAGGTAGTCGTCTTCCATCCTGTTGAGCACAGCCTGTTGGCTGCGATCGTTATTGTCTTCGTCGCAGGCGGTTAGCAGCAGTAATGATAATATGACTATAGTAAATCGTTTCATGTATCCGATAACTTCCCTGTGGGCAAATGTAAGCATGTTAGTTAAGTCTGCACAATGCAACAAGAATAAATAGCTTATTGATATGAAACAATGAGACCTGTCATATTATCTTAGTAGTTTTAGTGTGTATGACAAGGATAGGTATCATATCAGATACGCATGGATATTTAGATGAGGCTGTATTCAAATATTTCAAAGACTGTGATGAGATATGGCATGCAGGTGATTTTGGCAATACTGAAGTGATAGGGCAGTTGCAGGCATTTAAGCCACTGAAAGGAGTGTATGGCAATATTGATGGTCATATGATAAGGGCTGAATTTCCCGAGAAGCTGCGTTGGTATTGCGAAGGGGTGGAAGTGTTAATGATACATATAGGAGGTTATCCCGGGAAATATGCGCCTTCTGTCAGGGAAGAGATGAAGACAAACCCGCCAAAACTATTTATATCCGGTCATTCGCATATACTCAAAGTTATGAATGACGCTCAACTGAAATGCCTGCACATAAATCCCGGTGCTGCGGGTAATCATGGCTGGCATAAAGTACGCACCATAGTTCGCCTGGCCATAGACGGAGACAGGATGAGTAACTGTGAAGTTATAGAACTGGGTAAAAGAGGTAGCGGTTAACCTTACTTATTGTTCTTACCCTGCAACATGGGGACAAATGAGAAGTCTCCCATTTCCTGCTGTGTGATGTTGCCATCTTTATCTTTGAGTATCAACAGCATTTTCTGGCCATTGTCGTCACCTACCGGGGCTACCATTCTGCCACCCGGTTTCAGTTGTTCCAGCAGTTTTTCAGGGATGTAAGGCGCAGCGGCCGTAATAATTATTTTATCGAAAGGTGCATAACTGGGCAGGCCTTCGTAGCCATCACCATAAAAGCGTTTCAGGTTGGGGTATTTCTTTATGAAGAAAAATTTAGCAACGAAGTCGTATAGTTCTTTCTGTCTTTCTATGCTGTACACCATGGCGCCCAGTTCTGCGAGTACACAAGCCTGGTAAGCGCTGCCGGTTCCGATCTCCAGTACCTTATCAAATTTTTTTATCTGCAACAGTTCTGTCTGGTAGGCTACTGTATAGGGTTGAGAAATGGTTTGATTTGCAGAGATAGGGAATGCCCGGTCCTCATATGCTATACGTTCAAAAGCCTGGTCGAGGAAGAAGTGACGTGGAATAGCATCTATAGCAGCAAGCACTTTCTCATCTTTTATCCCTTTCTCCCTGAGCGTAGTCAGTAGTTGTTTTCTTAATCCCTTGTGCAGATAATTGTCATCTTTCGGCCTGCTCTGATAACTCTGGTGCATGCTGCAAAATTAATCCGTGATCACGTAAAAAAAAGTATGGGGATAAATATTGAGGGAACTACTTAAAGTTCATCACCAGTCCCATACCTACATAGTTCTGTTGTAATACGGGTTTCACCTTCATGGAAATATCCCTGGATATATCGAAATTCTTCAGGTGGGCAGAAGCTACTGCATCCATTATCTGTAGTGCATAGCCAACTGATGTGAGCAATACAATAATGTCCAGGTCTTTTTTATAATTGTTTTGCAGGCGTTGTAATTGTGTAGCATCATAAAACTGCGTCAGGTCGTTGTAGGTACCCGGGTCTCCGTCTATAGAATATATGTAAGCCTGCCTGTAGTCCCTGTATTTAGTATAGTTATAACCGATAAAGTAGCCCGCTCCGCCCAGTATGGCATATACCAGCGGTACCTTCCAGTATTGCCTGTTATAAGCTTGCCCGAGTCCGGGTAATATAGCAGAGTACATACCTGCTTTCTTTGCATTGGGCTCGAATACTTTTTTCTTTTTTACGGTATCAGCTGCCACTTTTATGACTGTATCACTACGCACGGTAATTGCATCCTGTTTGATGGCGGTGCTCGTGTCCATATCAGCAGGTGTTGAGCGCAGGCTGTCAACAGGAGTGAATTTCTGAGCTTTAGCGACGGCGGGGCACAAAACCAGCAAAAACGATATATAAAGCAGTTGTTTCAAATATGGCGCAAATTTATACTAAAGCATGGATTTATTAGGCCAGACCTATAAAAAAACGTCCTGCTCTATTCGCAGGACGTGCTCATAAGAATATTAATAATTCTGTTATTTAGCGCTCATGCCCATGTTTACATTCATATCCATGTGCGCCATGTCGTTAATGATATTTACTGTTTCAGCTATGTAAACGTCTTTTTGCAGTGTTTTCAACCATTCTTCATTTTTGGCTATAGTACTACTGTCCATATTTACCTTAGCCATGTCTTCTTTCGGATTAACCACTGTGAGTTTAGTAGCTTTTTCCTCAAGTTCTTTCATTCTTTCGGCTGTCTCATTCGCTTCTTTCATTTCTTCCCTGAACTTTTTCTCATTCAGCGAATATGTTTTATCATTTTCCTGTTTCTTGATGCGTTCTGCATTCTGTTCGATCAATGCAAATGTCTCGTTGTGGCTGACACGTTCTTTGCTGAGTGCGGCCAGTTTGCTGACATTTACAGGGTCTGATACTGTGTTGTATTTCGCTGCAGGTATCTCATCCCATTTCAGTGCAGCTTCATCCTTACGTTCACCTACATCCAGGTGGGTATAAGGGTCCGGCAATTCTATATCCGGTGTAACGCCTTTCAACTGAGTAGAGCCACCATTGATGCGGTAGAATTTCTGAATGGTCAGTTTCAATGCTCCCAGCGGTTCATCACTTGAGCGTGCGGCTATCTTATCGCTGAACTTCAGATATTCGTCCAGAGAAATGACTTTCTGCACTGTACCCTTACCAAAGCTGCGTGAGCCCACTATCACAGCACGTTTATAATCCTGCATGGCAGCCGCCATAATTTCGGAAGCTGAAGCACTACCCTGGTTGATCATGATCGCCATAGGCCCATCATACAAAGTACCCGGCTGCCTGTCTTCGAGCATGGCCGGTGAGGAATGGCTGCTTCTTACCTGGACGATAGGGCCTTCGTCAATGAAAAGCCCTCCCATGTTCACCACGTCGTTGAGCGAGCCACCACCGTTGTAGCGAAGGTCAAGTATAATACCGTCTACTTTGGCATTTTTCAGTTTCATTACCTCCAGCGCAACATCTTCGGAGCAGCGTCTTCCGCTGGTACCATTGAAATCGGCATAAAACTCGGGCAGGTATATATAGCCTATTTTTCCTTTGCCCGATTCAATAACTGCAGAACGTGCAAAGGTTTCTTCTATCTGTACCTCGCCACGTATGATAGGTATGACCATCGTTGCGCCGTTCACTTTTTTAACGGTCAGCTGTACTTCGGTGCCTTTAGGGCCGCGTATCAATTTTACAGCATCATCTATCTCATAGCCCTGAATGTCTACCGGCTCCTCGCTGCCTTGTGCTACTTTCATTATCTCGTCACCGGCATCCAGGTCGCCCTGTTTCCAGCATGGGCTGCCTGCTATTATTGATGTAACCGTGATCTTGCCTTCTTTGTCCTGTAGCCTGGCGCCAATACCAAAGAATGAGCCTGACATCATTTCGTCAAACTTCTTTTTGTCATCAGGTGGAAAGTAATCAGTATGCGGGTCGTAGGTATTGGTGATCGTGTTCATATAAATGGCAAAACGTTGGTTGTCGTCCAGTTTGTTGACACGTTTAAAATAGTATTCCATGCTTTTCTGCACTTTGTCCCTGGCCTCAGCTTCCAGTGCGGCGTCTGTTTTTACTTCTTTGAGGGTAGTGTCCTTATCTTCAACGCGTTTGTCCTGGGCTTTTTTCAGGTCGACATATTGTGCCAGTGCCCTGTACTTCAGAAACAGGCGCCAACGCTCTTTACGAGCTTTGTCATTGGCAGGGTACGGCGCATCGTCTTCAGCACTTACATAGGTTTCCTCTTTTGTAAAATCAAAAGGCTTTTCCAGCAACTCAGGATAGTATTTTTCAGTTTCGCGGATACTCTTATCGTAGAGGTCTGTGAACTTATTAAAGAATTCTATGGAGCCTGACTTTATTTCGTCGTCTATTTTGAATTCGTATTTTGAAAGTACGTCGATGTCCTTTTGTGTAAAGAACCTTTTATCATAATCCATTCTTTCCAGCAGCTTGTGGTAGGCCATACTGGAGAACGAATCGTCTACTTCTTTGGGTGAGTAGTGACCGTCCTGTAGTGCTTTATATACGGTTTCTACTATCAGTTTACTCTTCTTCTCGGCATCAGTGTCTTTCGAGCTGTACTTGAACGAAAAAAAAGCTGCAAGTACGGCCACGATCAACGTTGGTATCAGAATCTTGTTCCTCATGAATCTCAACATAATCTAATGATTAATTTACTATTGAAACAAATGTAAAGTATTTGCTGTTAAAAAAACGCTAATCGCTTGTGGCGTATAGCGTTAGGCTTAGGGGGATATTCCGTAATTTTGCACAGAGTTAATAAATATTATGCGAAAGATACATTTCCATGACCTGGGCAATATAGAATACGGTAAAGCCTGGGACTTGCAGGAGCAGATGCTGAAAGTGGCGGTTGCTGAAAAATCGAGGCGTATTACAGAGCCCGGCACACCGGAAGTGCAGATAGACAATTACCTGCTGTTTTGTGAGCATCCGCATGTGTATACATTGGGTAAGAGCGGACATATGGAGAACCTGCTGGTGAACGACGCTCAACTGGAGGAAATGGGGGCGGTATTCTACAAGACCAATCGTGGCGGGGATATTACATACCATGGTCCGGGGCAGATAGTAGGCTATCCTGTGCTGGACCTGGAGCAGTTTTTTACAGACCTGGGCCTGTATATGCGCAGCCTGGAGCAGGTAATTATCAATACAGTAGCTCATTACGGTATAAATGGAGAGCGGCTGGATGGCTCAACGGGTGTGTGGATAGATGTGGGAACGCCACAAGTACGTAAAATATGCGCCATGGGTGTACGTGCCAGCAGGTGGGTGACCATACATGGCTTTGCCTTGAATGTGAACAGCAATATGAGCTATTTTGAGAATATTGTTGCCTGTGGTATTGACGATAAGGGGGTAACATCTATACAGAAAGAGCTGGGCCGGGAAATAGATGAACAGGAAGTTAAAGAGTTGTTGAAAAAAGAGTTTGCTATGGTATTTGAATCTGAAATAATCAATGAAACAGCGCTTTCATTTGCATAAATAACTTAAATTTATTGTCCCGTTATATGTTTCAACGTGCCTGAAAGGAACAAAATATCATATCACTGGGGCGATAACAGCCTGCTCATCTCTCTTGGTAACAGAACAGAGACAAGGATACAGGTTTTGTTTTGGGCGGAGTTTTTTCTTACAGCCGGTTGGGCGACTATATTCTTATTAAGGGCGTTCCCTTTGTCCGGCGAGCTTGTGAATGTTTTAGAAGCACTCGGGGCTTCGTTGTTGTACCTGCTGGCATCGTACCGGCTTTTTTCAAGACTGTTCTTTACCGAGAAGCTTCTACTGAGGCCTGATATGCTGGAGATAATCACCCGTACACCCTTCTCTTATAAAGCCCGCAGTTTTGAGTGGGAGTATATGGGGCCGTTGCACTATGTAGGGCAGGAGCAGAAGACCGATCATCCGCTGATAGGTAAGTGTTACGATTATTTTGGGTTTGAAACACAGGAGAAGCTGATACACAAATTGCATACCGAGGGAAATATGTATTTCAATTATGGAGGTTTCCCTGTACGTTTTGGCAAAGGGGTTTACTCCTGGAATGCCGAGGAGATAGTGAATATGATGCAACTATACGTGGGCAAAAAACTGCAATTGGGACCGGAGTGGGCCCGTATGGTGCAGGAACATGAAACCGGGGATATTTAGAAAATGGAAATGTAGCCTTCTTCCAGCTTGTCCGATCCCTCTTTTAAAATGAATTTATAAACGCCCTTGCTCTGGAAATTGCGCTTGTCGATGATCACCTTTGTTTTGCGCAGCCTGGGTATATCCAGCACAGGGTTAGACTCATCTCCCTGCTTGAAGAACTGAATTGCATATATCTTCCTGTCGTCTTCGGGCAGTTCCAGTGTCACGTGCCCGGTGAAGGGGTTGGTAAAAACATGCCTTGATTTGATATAGGTATATTGTCCCACATCATCATTACTCGGGATGTTCAGGTTGAGTTTCGGGGTAGGTTTAGGTGCAGGAGCTGTGTTGGTATTATTACTATAGTTGTTACTCCTGGCAGTCATCGGCCTTGTGTTATTATAGCCGTTATTATTAGCAGTGTTATTATTGGTATTGTTTGTGACAGGTGTCGGAGGAGCCATTGGCTCCAGGCTGGATGCAATAACGTCCTGGGGGGCTATCTGCACATTAGCGGCATACTTTTGCAATGAATCGTTAGGTGGAATAACACTTTTGTTCAGCAGGGTAGCGCTATCAATAAATACCTTGATATTGTTACTGTACCATGTCAAGTCGGAGCTGAAACCGATGTATAGCCTGTACCAGTTATCGCCTGCCTGAGGGTGCCCGTCTATAAATGCCTGCTGGCCTTTTTTCAGGTCTTTTACGTAACCAATGGTTATATAATTGAATACACTATCGGAAGAGCGCTGTACAGCAATCGATTTGATGCCGTCGTACTGACATGTCCAACTGATGACATTAACGCCTTTGTCTGACGCAGCAATGATATCAGGCAGCACCGGGGGTTGTGCTATGGCTTTATTGCCCAGCAGAGAAAACCCGATAAATAATAAAATAAATGATACAGTACGAGACATTCGCCAAACCTACACCAATTTTTACTTTCCCTGAAGTGCAGCCGGAAGATTTTCAATTCAATAACATTTTATTAGGAATTAAGGGCTGATTTGTAGAAACCACAATTTATTTTTAGCTTGGTTGCTTATATCATCTCTCATATATGGGTTTATTCAAAACAAAGCCCCTTAGTTTGCTGCTCAGTGAAGCAGAAGACTCGGACAAAGGGCTTAAAAAGACATTGTCCGCACGCTCATTAGTAGCCCTGGGTATAGGGGCTATTATAGGTGCCGGACTTTTTTCCATTACAGGTTTAGCCGCGGCACACCATGCGGGACCGAGTATCACTATCTCTTTCGTTATTGCAGCAGTAGGTTGCGCATTTGCGGGCTTGTGTTATGCGGAGTTCTCGTCAATGATACCCATTGCGGGTAGTGCTTACACCTATTCTTTTGCTACCATGGGCGAATTCATTGCCTGGATCATAGGTTGGGACCTGGTGTTGGAATATGCTGTTGGTGCGGCAACTGTATCCATCAGCTGGTCGCGCTACCTGCAGAAGCTGTTGGGGGATTTTGGTATTCACCTGGATCATTCATTTACTACCTCCCCGTCAGAAGGGGGGATCATGAATATCCCGGCGGTCTTTATCGTGATGCTGATGTCACTGATACTGATGAGAGGTACTAAAGAGTCCTCATTTGTGAACGGAATTATTGTTATGATAAAGGTGTCTATCGTTTTGATATTCATCGCATTAGGCTGGCAATACATCAACCCCGCCAACCTGACTCCTTACATACCTGAGAATACAGGCAATTTCGGCGAATTTGGTTTCAGTGGTATCATCCGTTCGGCAGCCATTGTGTTCTTTGCCTATATCGGTTTTGATGCTGTATCTACAGCCGCGCAGGAAGCCAAGAACCCGGGGCGCGACATGCCGATAGGCATATTGTTGTCACTGCTGATATGTACAATACTATATATACTATTTGCACACGTAATGACCGGTGTAGCCAACTATAAGCTGTTCGGCGGTGTGGATGGTATAGCACCCGTAGCTATTGCTATTGACAATATGGGGCATCCCGGACCTGACGGCACGATAGTACCGGATTTTCCATGGATGAATAAAGCCATTATTATAGCCATTCTTGGCGGTTACGCATCGGTGATACTGGTGATGCTGATGGGGCAGTCGCGTGTATTCTTCTCTATGAGCCGAGACGGCCTGGTACCTAAAGTATTCTCAGAAGTACATAAAAAGTTCAGGACGCCTGCCAGGAACAACTTTATGTTCATGTTGCTGGTAAGTGTTTTTGCGGCATTTGTACCTGCCAATGTGGTGGGTGAGATGACCAGTATCGGAACATTGTTCGCATTCATACTGGTATGTATCGGAGTGATCGTACTGCGTCGCAACCAGCCGGATGCTCCGAGGGTGTTTAAAACACCACTGGTGCCATTGGTGCCTATATTGGGTGTGCTTACCTGCCTGTTCATGATGGTATTCCTGCCATTGGATACGTGGATACGCCTTGTGGCATGGATGATGGTAGGTTTCGACCTGTACCTGTTCTACGGTATGAGGCACAGCCATATGAATAAGGAAGGTTTCTCGAACAAGAGCTTTAAAACGGTGGCATACACAGGTATGGCTATGGTTGTGGTACTGCTGATAGTGGCTTTCCTGTACGACCGTAGTGAGGGTACTACCGGTGAAGGCAGTTCTAAAGCATTGTATTATTTCTCAATATTTTTCGCGCTGTTGCATTTGGTGATATACAGTGTAGGGGCCAGGCAGAAAAATAAGATAACCAGGAACTAAGCAATTGTTTTAATAGTATTAAGTAAAGGGGACTATAGATAGCTATAGTCCCCTTTTTTATAGCCATTTATATATAAGATATTAGCCTGTTTTCTATACTATAATCTATCCGATAAATTGGCTACTTTTGTGACCTCTGATCAAACAATTATTTTTTAATAAAATTATTTCCTGTTTATGGCATATGATGTAATCGTAGTAGGTAGTGGCCCCGGTGGATATGTGGCGGCTATCCGTGCATCACAATTAGGTTTTAAGACAGCTATAGTAGAACGTGAGAGCCTGGGTGGAATTTGTCTTAACTGGGGTTGTATACCCACAAAAGCATTATTGAAATCGGCACAGGTATTTGAATACATCAGCCATGCGCAAGATTATGGTATCACTGTAGGTGAGTCTAAAGCAGATTTCAATGCTATGATCAAACGTAGCCGCGGTGTTGCTGATAAAATGAGCAAGGGTATCCAGTTCCTGATGAAGAAGAACAAGATAGACGTGCTGATGGGACAGGGCAAGCTGAATAAGAAGAAAGAAGTAGAAGTGACCGGTACAGACGGCAAAATGACCGCTTACCAGGCCAAACACATTATACTGGCTACCGGTGGCCGCGCGCGCGAACTGCCTAACCTGCCGATAGATGGTAAAAAAGTAATTGGCTACCGCGAGGCTATGAGCTTGCCTACACAGCCTGAAACTATGATCGTAGTAGGTTCAGGAGCTATTGGTGTTGAGTTTGCTTATTACTACAACAGCATTGGTACTAAGGTGACCATCGTTGAGTTCATGCCACGTATCGTTCCGGTTGAGGATGAAGATGTATCTAAAGAACTCTTCAAGCAATACAGGAAAAAAGGTATGGAGATCATGCTGGAATCTTCTGTTGAGAAAGTGGACATCAGCGGTAAGAAAGTAAAAGCTACCGTTAAGACCGCTAAAGGTGAAGAAGTGCTGGAAGCTGATGTGGTACTGAGCGCAGTTGGTGTTTCTGCCAATATTGAGAACATTGGCCTGGAAGACCTGGGTATCAAAACAGAAAAAGGTAAAGTAACCGTTGATGGTTATTATAATACAAACGTTGCGGGTATCTATGCTATCGGCGATATTGTTCCCGGACAGGCACTGGCGCACGTGGCTATGAAAGAAGCCGTGATTTGCGTTGAGGCTATCGCTCAGAAAGAAGGTAAGTTCGGCCACGTACCTGAAGTATTAGATTATAACAACGTACCGGGCTGTACTTATTGTTCTCCTGAAATTGCCTCTGTAGGTATGACAGAAAAACAAGCCAAAGATGCAGGCTATGAGATCAAAGTAGGTAAGTTCCCGTTCTCAGCATCCGGTAAGGCAAGTGCTGCCGGTGCTCCTGAAGGTTTCGTAAAAGTGATCTTTGATGCTAAATACGGTGAGTGGTTAGGTACACACATGATAGGTGCCAACGTAACTGAGATCATCGCTCAGACCGTAGCCAGCCGCAAACTGGAAACTACATACCACGAGCAACTGGATACTATCTTCCCGCACCCGACCATGAGCGAAGCGGTGAAAGATGCTATTGAAGTTGCACTTGGTGAGGCGATACATCTGTAACCCTCCCGGCCTCCCTGAAGGGAGGAGTGAATTGGTAATAATGATTATTATATAAACGGCCGCCCTTTGGGTGGCCGTTTATTCAAATGGTAGTACTCATTTATGCTGCAATGATACGCACCATATAAACCGATGAAGGCATATAGCTGCATCCTAAAGCCTGCCATATATTCCTGTTATCTTCGTAGCTCAGCATCAAAGGCTCAATAGTCAATTTACTTATCTTGTCTGAGACCTGTTCGTGTACAGGATGCTGATAGAAATATGCTACTACCTCATCATGAAACCTGAGTGATTCATGATAATCGTTGAAAGACGATGTGACCAGCATTGAAATGTTTAATGCCATTGGTGGTGATTGTACTGTATTCCCCAGTCCCTGTGTTCTATATCCCAGGTTGCGCATGGCTGCATCAAATGCTGTATTAACCAGTGTGATTGCTACTTTGTTGACAGAATGATTGTCACGGCTACCGTCCGGACTTTTTAGTGCAGATAAGGCCACAATATCTTCGTTATGGCCTAAGTTGCTTTTGAGGTGAGCATTGAGCGCGTTTGCTATCGTGGTTAATGCCTGGTGTATCATACAACAATTTAGCAATAATAAATGAAGCAGTAATGCCCTGTTTAAAGATTGAGGGATAATATCTGTATCTTTTGAGGCTAAAAAACATTCTATGTTCAAATACATTCTGCCGGGTATGGTTTTGTTGGGGGTGTGCTCATGCAAGCAAAATACAACTACAGATACATTCAATAGTGATAGCTTAAAGAAGCATATAGAAGTGCTGTCATCAGATGAATACATGGGGCGCAGGCCTTTTAGTGAAGGCGAGGAGAAGACGGTCAGGTACATGCGTTCGCAGTTTGACAAGATAGGAACGGTGCCGGGGAATGGTGAGAGCTATATACAGGCAGTCCCGTTGGTAGATATAACCGTAGATGCAGACCCTGTTATGAAACTATCAGGCGCTAAGGGGAATGTGGTGTTGAATAATATAGAGGATTATGTGATAGCTACTGAGCGAACAGATTCAGTCTTATCGCTGGATAATGATGAGGTGGTATTTGCAGGCTATGGGGTAGTGGCGCCCGAGCATAATTGGAACGATTATGAAGGTATAGACGTGAAAGGAAAGATAGTACTGGTGCTGGTGAACGACCCCGGTTTCAATGCGGGAGATACTACTATCTTTAAAGGCCGCACCATGACCTACTACGGCAGGTGGACCTATAAGTATGAAGAGGCAGCACGGCAGGGAGCAAAGGCCTGTTTTATTATACACAATACAGAGGCGGCATCTTATCCTTACAGTGTTGTGCAGAACTCATGGGGTAAGTCGAACATGTACCTGGATACGAGAGGCAGCGAACAGGAACATTGCGACCTGATAGGCTGGTTGACAGGTGACGCTGCCAAACGTTTGTTGGCTGCTGCGGGTAAAGACACAACGCTGTTGGCTCAGGCTGATAAGCCCGGATTCAGGGCGGTACCGCTTGGTGTAAAAATGTCGACGGGAGTTAAAGTGTCTACAGAGTATAATATTTCGAAGAATGTCATAGCGAGAATTACCGGTACTAAATACCCTGATGAGTATATCGTGTACACCGCACACTGGGATCATTTAGGTGTTGGTAAGCCGGATAGCGAAGGTGATACTATATATAACGGAGCGATAGACAATGCCAGCGGAAGTGCTGCATTGCTGGAGATGGCGCGTGCGTTTAAAAGCCTTGGTACTCCTCCAGAAAGGAGTATTATCTTCTTGTCAGTAACGGCTGAAGAACAAGGCTTGCTGGGTTCAAAATATTATTCAGAACATCCTATATACCCGTTGGATAAGACAGTGGCTGAAATTAACATGGACGGCATTAATGCATATGGTAAACGTAAAGACGTGAGCATAACAGGGCAGGGCCAGTCGGACCTGGAAGATTATTTTGTGGCTGCCGCCAAAGAGCAGGGCAGGTATCTTGCACCGGAATCAAGGCCGGAAGCTGGTGGGTATTTCCGTTCCGATCATTTCAATTTTGCACTGAAAGGTGTACCAGCATTGAATGCAGGCGGTGGTATGGATGATGTAGTTGGTGGAGTAGAAGAAGGTAAGCGCCTGCGCGATGAATACACAACAAAACATTACCACCAGCCATCTGATGAATACGATAGTACATGGACCTTTGAAGGAGGGCTGGACGACCTGCGCCTGCTGTTCAATGTTGGTAAGCGACTGGCGTACAGCCGTGAATGGCCGCAATGGAAAGACGGTTCTGAGTTTAAGGCGAAGCGGGAGAAGCAAAATTAATCCGCTGCCCTGTTCAGGAAATCATCAAAAGGTTTCAGCGCCTTAAATACATCCGTGCTGTGTTTCAGGAATGCATCTGACTGTACCAGTTTGTCGTCGCAGTTACTTACCGCGAGGAAGCTTTTGTACTTCAATAATTCCAACTCGGGGTGGTCTTTAGGATAGCCTTTGGGGGCCGTTTTTAATTGCTCGCCTGATATGCCTCCGAAATGTTTTTTGAAAGCGGCGCCATTGATGATCTTCTTGAACTCTTTTGTGTTGTAATCTATCTCCTGGCGAATTTTATTTACCCATGGGCCGGGAGGTAAGTAGGCACCACCCGCAAGAAAGCTGTTGCCCGGTTGTATCTGTATATAATAGCCTGCCCGGTCGTGCACCTGCGTAGGGCTTGCGGACAGGTGTGCGCCAAGGTTGATCTTATAAGGCGATTTGTCTTTACCGAAACGCACATCCCTGTATATCCTGAATATGGCTTTTTTAGGGTTGACATCTGCCACAGAAGGATCGAATTTTGCGATGTTCTTTACCAGGTCTGTGATGAAAACCTCGAAGTCGGCTTTGGCAGCTTCGTACCTGCCTTTGTTTTCTGTAAACCATTCGCGGTTGTTATTCGCTTTCAGGTCTTTTAAAAACTTCATCGTGTCTTTGCTGATGCCTGCCATATTATTGCTGCGTTTTAATGTAAGATAATGAGATTTTGGCAAGTTTGTGGGGGGGGAGATATCGTAGTATGTCAATCACTGGGGTAATTATATCAGTAGCAGTTCTGTTGGCTCAGCAGTTCGTCGATCTTTTTGTTCCATGCTTCCTGCTGGCCGGTTATTGTGCCGTGTTCCGTTTCGTCATCATAGGTGTTCTGCATATCGGCGCCTTCGTCCTGGGCTTTGTCCAGCAGGTCTTTTAGTTGTTGTTTATAATGTTCGGGCGTGAATGTTGTTTCCTCTATCCATTTTTTTAGCAGGCAGGCTTTGATGGCTGTAATGTCAAAATGCCTTTGTTCGTGAATGAGTGTGGATGTATTCTTTCCACCGTCTTTCATCCACGATCTGCTTTTAGTGAAGTAAACAGACAGTGTAACATTAACATTGGTTTTGTTGCGTAGGGTAGATGATTGATAATTCATACCAATGCCGCTTAACGTGGCTGCTGCCCCAACAATGTTATTATCCGGTGCTCCTTCAAAGTCGGGTATAACTAATTTTCTGCTCTTGCTGTATGCTATCTGGTCGGGATTGTCTGAAGTTCGTGCAAAATGTACGGCCACATTTACTTCTGGTTGTGCGGCAATGGTCTGTTTGTTTTTAGCCATCCAGTCGTCAAACTGTTTCAGGTTATTGGTCATGTTCTCGCGTATCATTTTTGCTATATAGCTGTCAGCTTCTCCTCCTGATTGTGCAAAACTGCTGCCATTATACTCTACCAGTTTCGAGTTGCCGGAGTAGTAAGCAATACCCAGTGCCAGTTCAAACTGCCTTTTACTCCCGGCCGTTTTTTCTGTTACCTGGAACCTGTTGATACGCATGATGACAGGCAGGGCATTGTTAGTATTAGCCTTTGCCGGTAAGAAATCAACCAGGGCCTTTACCAATCCACTTTCCAGGTCAATACTGCCTTCATTTATGCGCCCGATGCCATCCTGCGACTGCCTGTAGTCTTTTACATCTTGTATGTAGTAGTTTTTGGGTGTGTATTCCGTACGTTCGTCAGACAACCTGATAACTGCCGCATATTGCGCCGTGACTGACTGTGTCACGAAAAAACATAGGGTAACCGATAAAAGATATTTTAACATTAGTGCGTTTCTTATAGTGAATATAACGATTTAGAGACTGTTTACCCTTTATGTTAAATGTTAAACTTATCTCAATCGGTTACATTTTTATATCTTGTTTGCGATAAATATGCAGCCCGAAGAGTTGTTATTCATGGTAAGTAATGGCGATAGCGCCGCTTTCAGGCAGTTGTATGAACTGTTCAAGGCGCGCGTGTACAATACCTGCCTGTTACACCTTCAGAACTCATCTGATGCAGAAGAGGCTACACAGGATGTATTCATAGAGGTGCATAAGAATGCTGCTAATTTTAAGGGCACAGCCGCAGTGTCTACCTGGATATACCGTATTGCTGTAAACAAATGCATCGACCGCATAAGGCACAACAGCAGGCAGAAAAGGTTTGCTTTTGTCACCAGCATATTTAATAAAGACAGTGGAGAGTTGATGCACGACCCGCCCGATTTCAAACATCCCGGTGTTTTGTTCGAGAACAAGGAGAAAGCCGCAAAACTGTTTGGTGCTATAAAGCAACTGCCTGAAAATCAACAATCAGCGTTTATATTGAAGCAGGTAGAGGGACTGTCGCAGAAAGAAGTGGCAGAGATATTAGATATGTCAGAAAAAGGCATAGAATCGCTGATACAGCGTGCAAAAGCCAATCTGAGGAAGAGATTGGGGGATATTTATGATAAGAACGAAGGATTATAGTAAAATATTACGTCTAAACTTACGAAAATGGCAAAAACACCGAAAGATATCTGGATAGATGAGGCTATGGAGAGTGCGACAGGCATCAACCGGGCTACACCTCCTGATACTTTGTTCCGTAAAATAGAACAAAAAGTGTCGGGCACTGTTGCTTATGCACGTACAGTTCCTTTACGAACGGTCAGTCTTGCGGCGGCCAGTATTGTGTTATTGGTAGTACTAAATGTATATATGCTGCGCAATACTGCTAAGCGCAAACAAAAAAATCAGGTGTCACAGGTAGAAACATTAGTGGATTACTATGGATTGAACGATAACGGGATAAATTTTTAGCCTATGAAAAGGGAGAATTTTTACACACTGGTTATTATTGTTTTACTGTTGCTGAATATCGGCACCCTGGCTTTTTTGTGGCAGAGCAGGGGAGAGCGGCATTTGCCTCCACCTCCACCTGATAGCCCGGACAATATCATTATACATGAGCTGAAACTGGACGATGAGCAACAGCAGCAGTTCCTGAAATTCAAACACATGCACAGGCGCAGTACCGATTCTGTACAAAGGCATATAAAAGATGCGCAACGTAGTTTGTTTGCCCTGGTGAAACAAGACCAGATGGACACGGTAGCAAGAGATAGCCTGTTGAATGTGATAGAACAGAATGAAGCAGCCAAGCATTTAATAACTATACAGCATTTTCATGATATACGTTCTATACTTAGTCCTGAACAAAAAGAATTATTCAACGACCTTGTAGAAGATATAGGCGGAAGGATAACCGGGCCGGGCCGGCGGGGGCAGGGGCCGCCACCACCTCCTCGCCGTTAATGTACATTTGTCATAATATTGTTAAAGGAATGCCGATGCTGCATTCCTTTTTTATTACCCGAAGGATTTTGAAATAAGTGTGCGTCTTAAGCGGTAAGGATCATTTTAAAAACATTTTGTCATGAACAGGAACATCTCATTATTAGCATTGGCTATCATAGCGACTGCAAGTATTTCTTTTACAGCCTGCAAAAAAGCAAGCGATGCATCTGTAGAACCAACAACAAGTTCTACTTCTACCAGCACACCCGGTACTAACAATCCTGTAGTGAGCGATGGCGTACCGGATATTTATAAAAAGATATACGGTGCTACTGATATATATGTTGATGGTGATTATGTAGTGATAAAAGTGAATGGGCTGCCCGATCATAAATCACCGTATTACCTAAGTACACAGTGGGAAAGTACTATGTATGAAGCGTACAATGGCACAAACCCCCAATTCAATCTGAACCCCAACCGTATCAGCGAGGCAAAAATTACTTTCCGCATACCCATGAATCCGAAGGAGTCAACTAATAAACCTGCAACTCCCCTGGGGCCGATAGGTGTGTCTTTGAATGGCGTGCCGTTTTATAATCAGTATGCAGCAGGTGGTTCTCCGCTTACCGGCGAGATCAACAGTTTTGACCAGTATAATGGACACCCGCAGCAGATGGGCGGTTATCACTATCATGTAGAGCCTTTATACCTCACTGCGGCGAAAGGCAAGGATGCGCTGATGGGTTTCCTGGCAGATGGCTTCCCTGTATACGGACCTGAAGAAAACGGTAAGACACTTACCAGCAGCGACCTGGATAGCTATCATGGACATAGCGGTGCTACTGCAGATTATCCTGATGGTATCTATCACTATCACTTATCAGCCGATGCGCCTTACCTGAACGGTGATGGTTATTTCGGAACTCCCGGTACTATTACTCAATAGAAAGATGAGACGTTTATTATACATATTGCTTATCGCCTGCCTGGTGTCCTGCAACAGGTATGATGCGCGCCATGCATGGATGCAGGCAGGGGTAAGCGGTATGACCTCTGAAAAAGGAGTGGTAAATAAAGATGGTAAACCCTTTTCAGGATATGTGTATAGTTTATTTTCCACAGGGGATACAGAATACGTTCGGCATTATGATAAAGGTAGGTTGAACGGAGTTTCGCGAGGATGGTATGCTGATGGGCAACAGAAATTCCTGTATACTTATAACAATGATGTGTATGACGGTAGTGTGAAAGAGTGGTTCCCTAATGGTAAGCTGTACAGGAGTTTTAATTATAAAAATGGACAGGAGTCAGGACTACAGACCATGTATTGGGACTCAGGCGTATTAAGAGCAAATTATGAAGCTAAAAACGGGAGGAAATATGGATTTACAGGCATTAAGAACTGCACTTCGCCAATTGGCGATATACCTGCTGGTGGTACTGCTGCTGCAGGCGTGCAATAAGGCTGTAGAAACCAAAGTGCCTTATTATAACACGCCCGACCTGACCCCTGCATGGCAACAGGGAGCCGGTAAGCATACCATCGCAGACTTCAGTTTTACAGACCAGGACGGAAAGACAGTGACCAATGATGTGTATGATGGTAAGATATATGTGGCCAACTTCTTTTTTACTACTTGTCCCGGTATATGCCCTAAGATGAATGCGAATATGCAATTAGTAGCAGATGCTTTTAAAGACAATGACAGGGTGATGTTCCTGTCGCATAGTGTAACACCGGATATTGATACAGTGCAGCAATTGAAAGAATATGCAGATGCTCATCATATAGATAGTAAGCAATGGCACCTGGTTACAGGCAACAAGTCGACTATCTATGATATTGCACGTACCTCATATTTTGTAGAGGATGCTGTCGGGCTGAGCTATGACAGTACTGATTTCCTGCACACTGAAAGGTTTGTACTGGTAGATAAAGACAAGCACATACGCGGTGTGTATAACGGCACCGTAACATTAGAGATGGAACGGCTGACAGACGATATTAAATTATTACTGAAAGAATAGAGTGTCAGAGTGTATGTTTCAAGATCAGGCAGGGCAGAGGTCATTCTTCGTCCTGCTTTTTATATAGCTCTTTTACCCGGTGTGTTTTGCGTGCGTATTTATCGTTTACAGAAAGGTATTTTGTTTTCCAGTTGCCGGCATCGTCATATTCATAATGGTAGGTGTATTCATTCTTGAAACGGGTAAATACCAACTCTGACCTGAGCAGCCCCGTAGGTGTATATTTCATAGTATGGTTTTCCGTCACCCTCCTGTTAGAGTCCGTGACTATCATTTGTATCAACTGCCCTTTGGTATCATACAGGTGTTGTACCAGGCTGCGGTACTTGTACCTGCCTATGTAGTCATACTTGTTCATTTGCGTTGTGCCGTCTTTCAGGGTGTCATACTTGTATTTATAACTATGTATATACTGCATGGTACTACCGTTTATTTCCTGCTCGGTCAGTTTGCCGGTAAGGTCATACTTGTAACGGATGAAATTCACCAACAGGTTTTCGTCATTCCTTATTTTTATGTTGAAGATATTGCCGTTGCGGTAGAAATACTGTATCGTTTTCGTCAGCCGGCCTTTATGGTCGTATGATATCAGCTTTTCCACTTCTTCTTTTCTGTTATATTCTATGTAGGTAGAGTCAAGCAGATCCCCGTTTGTATAATGGAGTATGCCTGCCAGTTTATCTGCGTTGTAATGATACACTACTTCGCGGCTGAGTATGGTCTTACCGTCCGCGTCAAATGAATCAACTTTGTCGCTCAGCAGTCGACCCAGCGTATCGAAAGCGACATTCGTCTCTTTATTCCGCGAAAGGATAGTATCCAGGTATACGGTTGAATCCAGCAGTGTCCTGTTTTGAAAACTTACGGCATAAGTTATCTCGTACAGGCTTTTTACGGGGCCTGCTACATCATAGTCCTTTACTGCTTTGATAACCGGTAATTCCCCGGCATCTTGTGCAGGTAAAGTAATTGTATAAAAAAGTACCGGAAATAAACTTAATACACGTTTCAACATATACATCGGATTGTGGTGAGGGCCAGCCTAATATAATGAAATGCAGCTTAGTAACTCAATTATGACAGGCTTTTTAACGTATTGTAATGCTATTCTGCCTATTTTTAATAAAATATCATACCTATGAAACGTATATCTGTATTGATAAGTATTTTGAGTTTTCCCTTATGTCTTAATGCGCAGGACATGATAAAGTCATCGGATGTTGCCATGTCTCTCTCTTTTGTTGCAGGTGTGCAGGCAGATGTGCATATTGCTGTTACATATGCCTATACCGGTGAAAATAGTTTGAACCTGCTGGCGGGTGGAGGCATATTATTTGCCAGGAAGTATATCGGGGAACACCTTGCTATAGAAATAGATATTTGTAAAGCTGTTTCGGAAAAGACCTTTGTGGAGTCGTTCAGTCCGGATCCTTACCCCACACATACTTATTCTTACAGGATGAGTTCGCTTGATATTCCTATGAATCTGCAATACCACATGGGGAAAAGGGGTAGTGACCTAAGGCCATATGTTGGGTTAGGTATCGGGTATGCTTCTATGACCTCATATGGAGGCTATACCAACTGGCCCGAAATTGACGGACGTAATACGGTTACTACAGGAGTAATGATGCAGGCTACAGAGGGTATTACTTACAGGTTGAATAATAAATTGCTGCTGGAACAATCTATGTATTACCAGGTCGCTCAGGATATAGGCAATCACAGGGTAGGGCTACGTTTAGGCCTGGGGTATATTATTAGATAATGGTTAACACAGCAAATCGTAACTTTGCATAAATTAGCAAAAAAGTAAATTTTCAATTATGGAAGATCATAGCAAACCCTACAGTGATTATACCGTACTGAGTGGTGATACGCGTAAGGGTACAATAGCTAAATCATTTATGGCCAATGTATTTATGTGGATGTTTGCCGCACTGGCGTTGTCTGCATTTATGGCATATGCATTCGCATCCAGCCCGATACTGTTGGGTTATTTAAGAGGAGAGACCGGGCTCACAGGTCTTGGTTATATAGTAATGTTCGCGCCGCTGGCGTTCGTGTTCCTGATGTCTTTAGGCTACAACAGACTTTCGGCACCTGCTATGACAGGCGTATTCCTGTTATATGCGGCTGTTAACGGTATCTCGTTCAGTTTTATACTGCTTACATATACGGCAAGTTCTATCATAGGCTGTTTTGCGGCAGCGTCAGCTATGTTCGGTATCATGGCGGTATTGGGTTATACTACCAACCAGGACCTGACAAACTTTGGCCGCCTCATGATGATGGGCCTCATAGGTATCATCATAGCAACAGTTATTAACTGGTTCATGGGTAGCGAGCGTATGAGTTATATCATTAGTATCATAGGCGTGGCTGTATTTACCGGCCTTACCGCATACGATGTACAAAAACTGAAACACATAGGTATGGGAGTAGAGCAGGAAGGCTTGCCAGCTGTAAGCGTTAAGAAGGCTGCTATTTTCGGAGCACTCAATCTGTACCTTGATTTTATTTTGATATTCCTCTACCTGCTGCGCCTGTTTGGTGGCAGGAGAGATTAGGAAATTCCTTCTATGGGGAAAAAGCCACCTTATTGAGGTGGCTTTTTTTGTCTATGAGGTGTAGCCAACTACTTAACATATCTGTGTTATGTAATAATATTTTATATGGCAAAAAAATATCTTTTAATCTTGTTTTTATCATTGCTGTCATCGTTTATTTTGTTATTCCTTTCCTCGTAAATATGACCCATACAGATAAAGCCCTTATCGATAGTATTGAGCATAAAATTACAGTGTCCGCACCATTTCTCGAGGCTATGCCTGGTGTGGTTATCGTACATAATCTTCGTACATCTGCCGTGGTGTATATGAATACTGCAGGCTTGCGCAGGCTTGGGGTCACGCTGCAGGAACTCATCGAAATGGGAAATGAATATTTCAGCCGGTATTTTAATGAAATAGAAGCAAGGGAATACGCCCCGGAGATAATGGCTATGCTCGCCCGTAATAATGATGAAGAGTCCGTTTCTTTCTTTCAACAGGTAAGGGCTCATGCAGATGAGTCCTGGGAGTGGTATGCATGCAGCACCCGGATATTTATGCAGGATGCAGAAGGAGCTCCTTTACTCAATATTTCAGTTGCTATACCTGTTGACCCCAAACATTATTTCCAGACCAGGCTGGACCGAATGGTGGAGGAAAAGGAATACTCTGTAAAGAACGCTCACCTTTTTGCCGCATTGGGCAATAGGGAAAGACAGATACTGACCCTGATGGCGAAAGATCTGACCAGTAAGCAGATAGCAGATGAACTGTCAATAGCAGAAGATACAGTAAAGACCCACAGGCGAAACATCAAACGTAAGCTGGCCATAAAAAACCAGTACGACCTGTTGCGTTTCGCACAAACTTTCGATCTTGTTTAGCTTCTGTTGCTACAGTATTGGAATTACCCACAAGTGAGTATTGCTGAACATGCCATGGCAATCTATTTTTGAGGGTATAAAATTTAATTAATATGAAGCCCCTTAATCTTTTGCAGTTTGCGCTGTTTGCACTCGTATTAACCGTATTTGCCGGGTGCAGCAAAAACTCCTCAACATCAGATACTCCGGATCCGGTGACGGAACTTATTGCTTTTTGTAATGAATCTCATGATAATGGCGTTTGGGACTATCTCCGGATCAGGGCATTAGAATTGGATGATTTTCCATATGATGCTGACCATACGGAGGCAAATGCTGAAAAAGTAACTTTTTATGGAAGTGGTGATGTAACCTATTCTTTTGAAGTAAAGGAAGTGGTACCTAATCCTTCAGGCGGGGTATTGAGTAGCAGTAACAAAAGCTATACCGGTACTTTAAAAGAGTCTGCTTTTAATAAAGGAAAAGTAAATACACTGGAGATCGCGCGCAGCGGGTCTGACTGGAAGATTCTGGTAAATGGTGCTGATGCTGAAACAACAGGCGGAAACAATAATGGTGGCAACAATAACGGCGGAACGAGCGGTGTATGGCAGAGGTTTAATTCTCCCAATGGTTATAACACCGACCTGGCCATCGGGGGCATAAAAGGTGAGCCTGAGAATAGGGTATATATGTGCGAGCATCCGGGATCTCCTACAGCAGGCCTCTACAAAGGATATATCAGCGGCGAGACCATTACCTGGGATGCCGTGCATGGCCTGCCTAACGCTAAATTCTATGAAAGGGATGGTGTTATGAGGTTATGGTTCACAGTTGGGGCAGAGGACGATGCAGGAAGGTATAAGAAAGGAACATGGACAAATACCTGCGGCGCACTGGAAAACTCTGTAAAAAAGATCGTAGTAGGGTACAACAATGACGATATGCAGAGCTATACCGTGATGAGTGTAACTATTGAAGGTGTAAAATGTAACCCGAGACAATATTCAGCAACGTTACCGCTGCCTGATTGCACGAGCGGCAGTTATATCAATACACCTACTATCAGCGGCGATTACTACAACGTGAGTATTGTACTGGGTGGAAATGGTGTAAGCGGACCGTATACCACCACATTTAAATCAATACTGTACAAAAGCGAATTGACAAGCGATTGTAACAAGCTTAAGATTGCCTACGCAGGTGCCACATGGGCACTGGCGCCATTATAGTTCATATACCCCTGTATGATACACAAGCGGCCATTGATACGATATCAATGGCCGCTAACTTTTTTATGAATGCTGTTATATTTTACCTGTTCAGTGCATCAAAAGAACCCTGGATGACCTCCTCGGCCATTTCATCTTCTTCGCTCTTTTTCGTGCTGTCTGTATGGCTTACTGTATCAGTAGTAGCAGCTTCAGAGTGTTGTTCCGTTGCACTACCGCCACATGCGGCTAACAATACAATGGTCAATATGAATAACAGGTTTTTCATCATGTTGCGTATTATTCGTCCAGTTTCAGTACGGCCAGGAATGCTTCCTGTGGTATCTCAACATTACCTATCTGGCGCATACGTTTTTTACCTTCTTTCTGTTTTTCCAGTAGTTTACGCTTACGGCTGATGTCACCACCATAACATTTGGCGGTAACGTCTTTACGCATAGCCGATATGGTTTCGCGGGCTACTATTTTGGCGCCTACTGCTGCCTGTATTGCTATCATGAATTGCTGACGCGGCAACAGTTCTTTTAGCTTGGCGCAGAGCTTACGGCCAAAGTCCTGCGTGCGGCTGCGGTGTATCAGCGCGCTCAAGGCATCCACCTTGTCACTGTTCAGCAATATGTCCATTTTCACGATGTCACTCTCGCGGTAGTCCATGGGTTGATAGTCGAACGAAGCATAGCCACGGGTAGATGATTTCAGCTTGTCGTAGAAGTCAAAAACGATCTCCGTAAGCGGTAGTTCAAATATCAGCTCAACACGGGTAGGTGTCAGGTAGTGTTGGTTTACCAGTATACCACGCTTACCTAAGCACAGGCTCATAATATTGCCTATATAATCGGGTAGGGTAATGATCTGCGCCCTGATAAACGGCTCTTCTATCCTGTCCAGCCTGCTCGGGTCAGGCATCTCTGCCGGGTTGTTTACTATTATCGCTTTGTCCTTGTCTTTGGTCAGGTAGGCTTTAAAACTTACGTTCGGTACAGTAGTGATGACCGTCTGGTTGAACTCGCGTTCCAGTCGCTCCTGGATGATCTCCATGTGCAGCATGCCCAGGAATCCGCAACGGAAACCGAAACCTAACGCCTGTGATGTTTCTGGTTCGAAGGTCAGTGATGCGTCGTTCAACTGCAGCTTGTCCATGCAGTCGCGAAGTTCTTCAAAATCCTCGGTCACTACCGGGAAGATACCCGCGAATACCATCGGCTTCACTTCTTCAAAACCTTTTACCGCCGCTTTGTGCGGGTTGGCAACCGTAGTGATGGTATCACCCACCTTTATTTCCTTAGCGTTCTTAATGCCGGTTATCACGTAGCCCACATCGCCTGTCTTAACCTCCTGTTTGGGGGTAAGTCCCAGCTTCAGGATACCTACCTCATCGGCAAAATATTCTTCGTCTGTATGATAGAAACGTATCTTTTCTCCTTTGTGTATGCTGCCGTTGATGATCCTGTAGTAAGCGATAACACCCCTGAATGAGTTGAAAACGCTGTCGAATATCAAAGCCTGCAGCGGTGCATCCGGGTCGCCTTTTGGGGCTGGTATGCGGTCTATCACTGCCGCAAGTATCTCCTCGATACCTATACCTGATTTACCACTTGCATGGATGATCTCTTCCGGTTTGCAGCCTATCAGGTCTACTATCTGGTCGGTCACTACTTCTATCATAGCGCCTTCCATGTCTATCTTATTGATAACAGGTATGATCTCCAGGTCGTTATCTAAAGCTAAGTAAAGATTTGATATAGTTTGTGCCTGTATACCTTGCGATGCATCTACCAATAGCAGCGCACCCTCGCAGGCTGCCAGGGCGCGTGATACCTCGTATGAGAAGTCAACGTGTCCCGGGGTGTCTATCAGGTTCAGTGTATATTGCTCACCATTCAGTTCATAGTCCATTTGTATGGCGTGACTCTTGATGGTGATACCTTTTTCACGTTCCAGGTCCATATCGTCCAGTACCTGTGCCTGCATTTCGCGGTCGGTGATGGTTTTGGTAAATTCCAGCAGGCGGTCGGCCAGGGTACTTTTACCGTGGTCAATGTGGGCTATGATACAGAAATTCCTAATGTTTTGCATACTCAAATCAAAGTGTGCAAAGGTACGGTGTTTCACCTGAATCTCAGTAAATATGGTTAAATACTTTAAACTGGCATTATTGTTGAAGTTGGTTTACTGTTCAAGCAATACCTATAATGAGAACAACTGCGTTATTTCTGCTGATCATTACCATGCTTCGTCTGTCTGCACATGCGCAGGAAGAAAAGCCGTCACACCCTTCAACCATGCAGGAAGGCAATGCACATTTGAACATTTCATTTCCACTGGTCAATCATATCACGCCTTTTGCCATTCGCGACAACCAGGAGGAGGTAGGGCCACTCGGGCTGACCATCGGCGGCGACTACTGTTACACAAATAGGAAATATGTATCCGTTCAGCTGGGTGTTGCAAACGCACGGCCTCCCGGCGAAGTTGTAATTCCTGGTGAAGACGGATGGTATCATGATAACAGCGCAGTTTCATTCTTCATCAATGTACGTAATAACTATTCGGTCCGGAAATTTGATTTTGGCTACGGTCTTTCACTGAGTAAGCTGAGGTACTTCGCATACGATGTAAATGACTATACCGGCCTCGATACTTCAAAATTGCATACTAATTTGGCGTTAGGTGGTTGCTTTGCTGCTTATTTTAATAGCTCACGTAGTTTTAATATTGGGGTAATATACCAGCCGCAATTCATTTCTTTATCGGATTCTCGGGTATTCAAATACGAACATACTTTAAGCATCGACCTTTTGTTCAGGATCAGGGTGAGGAGAATCAAAGAAAAGAATGATGTTACTATCAAACAATAAACTAAAAGCCCCTGCCATACAGCAAGGGCTTTTTATTTCTTGACTGTCATTTTTTAATAAACGTGTTGCCCGCCGTTTATGGCATAATTAGCCCCGGTAATAAAACTGGTTTCTTTAGATGAAAGGAATGAAACCAGGTGCGCTATCTCTTCAGTTCCACCCAACCGGCCCAATGGAATTTCGGCCACTATCTTGTCCCTGTGTTCCTGCGGAACAGCCATTACCATGTCAGTGGCAATATATCCCGGCGAGATGGTGTTAACTGTAATGCCTTTTTTAGCCACTTCCATAGCCAGTGTTTTTGTAAAGCCATGCATACCCGCTTTAGCAGCGCTATAGTTTGCCTGGCCGAATTGTCCCCTCTGCCCGTTCACTGAAGATATGTTGATAATGCGCCCGTAGTTGCGGTCTATCATCTGGTTGATGACATTGCGGGTGCAGTTGAAAACACTATACAGATTGGTTTGCAACACCTCGTCCCAATGCTCACGGCTCATTTTTCTGAATTGGCCATCCCTGGTTATTCCGGCATTATTTACAAGTACGTCTATCTGGCCTATTTCACTTTCTATATGCTGCACCATATCGGCCACAGCGTCGTAGTCGCATACATTGGCCTGGTACATATCCATTTTAAAACCCTCGGCCTGCATTTGTGCCTGCCACTTCTCTGCCTTTTCCTTATTGTTGTAGTTGGCTACTACATGAAAACCGTCTTTGGCAAGACGCTTGCAAATGGCTGTGCCAAGACCTCCTGTACCACCGGTCACTAAGGCTACATACTTTTTATTTGTATCCATAAATGTATTTGTTAGGGGTTGTCAAATATTGCTTTATACAATATAAGATACATGTCCCACAAATACAATGTATTGGCAATAAGCTAACATTAATATTTCTGTAGCAACACATTGGCAGTAGCCACCACACCCTCTTCCCGGCCTATGAAGCTCAGGTGCTCGGTAGTGGTTGCTTTTACTGAAACATCGTGTATGGTCAGTTTCAGGATCTCAGCTATGGTAGCCTGCATCTGCGGCACATAGGGTTTTATTTTCGGTGCCTGCAGCAGCAGGGTGCTGTCAACATTTACCACGCTGTAACCCTTTTCGGTTATCAACCTGTAACATTCTGCCAGTAATATTTTGCTGTCAACGCCCTTGTACTTTGGGTCTGTATCAGGAAAATGGACACCTATGTCTCCCAGCGCCAGTGCGCCCAGCATGGCATCGCAAATAGCATGCAGCAGTACGTCAGCATCGCTATAGCCAACAGCGCCTTTGCTATGTGGTATCAATACACCGCCCAGCCATAGCTCGCGGCCTTCTGCCATCTGATGAAAATCTATTCCCTGGCCTATTCTGTAAGACATGTCGCAAATGTAGGTAATAGTCAGCTCGTTTGCCAACAAAAAAGCCCCGCAACTGCGGGGCTTTTCCATATTCAGAAACTTTATTACTTCTTGCCGGCTTTCTCTTCTGCAGCAGCATCGGCACCTGCCTGGCGCAGGGCACGGGTCATCACTACAGATGCTATCGGAATACGTGGAGAGTTCATGATCTCGATATTCTCAGATGGGATATCTTCAACACGAACGTTGCCATTCAGTTCCAGTTCTTCGATGTTTACTTCCAGGTGCTCTTTCAGGAACCTTGGGTAAGTACGAACTTTTACGTTCTTCAGTTTGATCACCAGGCGACCACCTTCTTTTACACCTTTAGGCTGTCCTACAAAGTTCAGCGGCAGGTTAGCTATCACTTTCTTGCCATCTACCAGTTCCAGCAGGTCAATGTGTGTCAGTGCGTCTGTCACCACGTCAAACTGCAGGTCTTTCAGGATACAACGGTAAGCCTTACCTTCCAGGTTCACTTCTACCACCTGGAATTCAGGAGTGTACACCAGTCCGCGTACGGCAAGCGGTGCTACACTGCAATGGATGATCTCATCACCGCCGTAAATTACGACAGGTACTTGTCCTTCAGAACGAAGACGGCGCGTTGCTCCTTTACCGAAATCGCTTCTGATTTGTCCTTCTACTTTAATAGTTTTCATTACTACTTTTTTACTTACTTCAACTCCGGTCGTAACACCTGGCGAACATCCGGACGCTGAAACGTCGTTTTTTTAAAATTTAATTCTTGTTAAAGGCAGCTACTAAGTAGTCTGGCCAGGTTTTGTTGTATAAACAGTCGTTTTATTAATGTTTTTCGGCGCTTTATTTCTTCAGGTTGCTATGAATAAATAAAGAGCTGATCGATTTATTCTCAAAAGTATTCCTGATGGCTACCGCAAACAGGTCGCTGGTGGTTAATACTTTTATTTTGTCACTTTCTTTTTTTAACGGTATCGTGTCACACACAACCAGTTCTGTCAAAGCAGATTTTTCAATGTTTTCGTAAGCCTTTCCGCTCAACACGGGGTGCGTACAAAATGCACGTACCGACAAAGCACCTCTCTCCATCAGCATCTCAGCGGCCTTGCTCAGGGTACCAGCCGTATCACACAGGTCGTCTATAAGTACTACGTTTTTCCCACTTACATCACCTATCACCGTCATGGCTGCTATCTCGTTGGCGCGCTTGCGTTGCTTGTCGCATATCACCATATCCACCTCGAAATATTTGGCCACTTCAAGTACCCTTTTGGTACTACCCACGTCTGGGGCCGCAAAGATAAGGTTTTCTATGTTAAGATTTTCAATATAAGGGATAAAAATAGCAGAGCCGTCCAGGTGGTCCACAGGGATGTCGAAGAAGCCCTGTATCTGGGGTGCGTGCAGGTCCATGGTCATGATCCTGTTAGCGCCTGCTTTGGCCAGCAGGTTGGCTACCAGCTTCGATGCGATAGATACCCTTGGTTTGTCCTTCCTGTCCTGGCGGGCGTAGCCATAGTAGGGGATAACCGCCGTGATATAACCGGCGGAAGCACGCCTGGCAGCGTCTATCATCATCAGCAGCTCCATCAGGTTGTCAGACGGGGCAAAGGTGGATTGTACCAGGAAAACATAGTCTCCACGTATGGATTCCATGAATACGGGCTGGAATTCACCATCACTGAATTTGTTTACGGTTAGTTTACCCAGCTTTTTGCCGAAAGCCTTGGCTATTTTTTCGGCCAGGTAGGTAGACCCTGTGCCTGAAAATACTTTTACTGTAGACTGCATGACAGATAATGAAAAATGAACGGCAAAGTTACTTAATCGTTACCTTAATCAAAATAAGATTGTTATTTCTTTGGGCTTTTTTTCAACCTATGCATCACTTTGACAACGTTAATTGTCAATATTGCACGCTAAGGTTGAATACTTTACCTTAGTGGCTTGACGTACCTGACGCAACATGAGGATACAAAAGCATGTTCTGAACTCTTTTTTACTGGCCCTTGGTTATGGTATTGTATTCCATTTTATACAGTATTTTTTTTACAGGATACAAATTACCCACGATTTTGCCCGGTATGACAGCCTGATGCGTTGGGATGCGCTCTCTTATCATTCTGTTGCTGAACTGGGTTATATACATACAGATGGTGAGGGCACTAATACCGCTTTCTGGCCTTTGTTCCCATTGATATGGAACATAACAGGATTGGGCACATTGTGTATTTCTCTGCTCAATATTATATTCTTTTCTATAGGTTTTGCGGCGTTCAATACTGTTTACAAGATAGATGCCCCGACTCGTTTGCTCTGGTTGACCATCCCTCTGTTCTATTTAGCATGGATACCGGGGGCTGATGCGTTGTTTATTATGTTCACCTCACTTGTTCTGGCGGGTATTCATAAACGTAACCATTGGCTGGTCAGGTTGGCAATGTTGGGTGTTGCACTCACAAAACCGGCTGTGTTGATATTACTTCCGGCACTTTTGCTCATGGAGTTGCTTACTTCCGGCAAGAAGCATATTTTTTCTGCGCTGAAGGTATTCCTGGCAGATCATCTCATACCGGCGCTCCTGGGTTTATTGCTTTTTGCGGTATACCAGTACAGGAGTGTGGGTATATGGTTTGATTTTATCAGGCAAAGGAAATTGTATGGCTACTATTTCAGGTGGCCAACTTTTCCACTCAACAGCAGGTTTGGCCCCGGCGAACTATGGTTGGATGCCGCTGCTTTGTTTCTTTGTTTTATTGCATTGGTATGGATCGTCCGTATTGTGGTCGCCGGGTTCAGAAAGCATGCTGTTGCTGCAGACAGGTTATTCATCCTTTCTTGTTGTTACCTGGTAGGTGCTATGTTGTTTATACTGTTCTTCAACCCGACATGGGAGGTAAATACGACAAACGTGACAGGCGCATATCAACTGGCATTGGCTACGCCATTCTTCTGGGTGTTGTTGTACAGGTTTACATATACCGGTAATTACAAGGTCTCCGATTATTTTAAAGTATTACTATTGACCAATATCTTCTGGCTGCTGTTCGAACACTATCAGCATATTCGTTATGTGCTGTATTTCAATTTTGCCTCAGTGCTGATCATTATGTATATGTTGCAGACCAATAAGCGGATACAATGGATGCAGACAGCAATAGTGGTCGTCAATTTTATTTTGCAGGTATATATGATCCAAAGGTATATGATGAATATAAAAACAGGTTGACCATCAAAAAATGAACGGACTGAAAAAAATATCCGGCATAGGTGGAAAAATACCTGTGCATGTACTCAACTCCTTTTTCCTGGCATTAGGATATGGTGTTGCTGTATATATATTAATGCCTTTCCTCCTGAGAATAGGCATGCTTGTTGAAATACCCGATAGTAACAATCTCTTAAACTGGGATGCCGGATGGTATTACCAGATCATGAAAGAGGGGTATCATTATACGGAAGGTGTCGCATCTAATTCAGCATTTTTCCCGCTTATGCCATGGGTCTGGAAAGTACTGCATGTCGGGGTATGGGGTATTTCTTTTGCCAACCTGGTGTTCTTTTCTGTGGGTTTTGCCTGCATCAATGCAATATATGATCTGGATGCCCGCACACGTTTTCTTTGGCTCACAATTCCATCTTTCTATTTTGTATGGATACCCTATACTGAGGCCATGTTCGTCATGTTTATATCCTTGTTCTTTCTGGGTTGGGTGAAACAAAAGAGGTGGCTTATCTGGTTGGGCTTGTTTTGTGTTTCGCTTACACGGCCAACTACAATGATACTGGCACCGGCACTACTTATTACCGAACTGATAACAGGCAGCAACAAGAATTGGCTGCCGGCATTGAAAACCTTTTTTGTCGATTATGCTTTGCCGCTTTTTGGTGGATTGGCGTTTTTTATATGGTACGAATATTATGCAACAGGTGTATGGTTCGCTTTCTTTAAACAGGAAGAGAACTGGGGACATAAATTCGCATGGACGATCTTTCCGCTTAACAGCATGTATGGCCTCAGGCTGTTATGGCTGAATGCAGTTGCTCTTTTCCTGGGATTGGTATCGTTGCTTACATTGGTCAGGCTGGGACTGCTCTGGTTATTCAAAAACAAGAATGAGGATAAACTGTTCGTGGTTTCCTGCCTGTACTTTACCGGCATCTCGTTAGTCACCATCCTGTTCAACCCCATTTGGGGCACATCTACAACCAATGTGTATGATATCCATCGTTATGCCCTTGTTTCGCCTTTCTTCTGGGTATTGTTGCACAGGTATTCTGTTACTGCCGTTTATAAATGGTACCACTATGTTGCAGTGCTGGTACTAAGCAACCTGTTCTGGCTGGCCTTTGCCTCTTATATCCACAGGGAGTATCTGCTGTATTTTAATTGTGCGGGAATACTGATGATGATGTACATGAGCCTGGCAACAAAACGCATACAATGGATGCCAATGGCGCTTGCAGCTATCAACTTTGTAGTACAGGTATTTATGTTCCAGTGGTATTTGGAAATGATCTATCCGGGGTAGCAGCTACCATCCGCTGGCCAGCACGTCGGCTATATGCATCGTGCGTATAGGCAGCTTGTTGTTATCTATGTAACCCTGTACATGCATCATGCACGATACGTCCGTAGTGATCATATACTCTGCACCGGTATCTAACGCGCTTTGTACTTTGGTTTGCGCCATGCCTATAGAGATAGGTTCGTACTTTACTGAGAAGGTACCCCCGAAACCGCAGCAGGTCTCGCATTCTTTCATTTCTACCATTTCAAGGCCTTTCACGTTTTGCAGCAATTTCCTCGGTCCTTCTTTTATACCGCACTCACGCAGGGCTCCGCAGGCATCATGATAAGTAGCCTTGCCGTTTAGTGTGGCACCTATATCTTCTACTTTCAGTATGTTGGTCAGGAATTCTGTAAATTCAAACATCCTGTTGCTTAGCTGGTGACTGTTCACATGCGCACTGCTGTTCTCCAGCAGGCGGTCGTAATAATTACGCACAAAACCAGTGCACGAGCCGCTGGGCCCTACTACATATCCATTCCCTTCAAAGTCATTCACAAACTTTTTGGCTACAGACCTTGATTCGTCCCAGTAACCGGCATTGAATGCGGGTTGGCCACAACAGGTTTGTTTCGCGTTATAGCTTACCTCGCATCCCAGTTTCTCCAGCACCTTTACCATATTCATCCCGGTTTCAGGATATAGCTGGTCTACAAAGCAGGGTATGAACAGTTGTACTTGTATCTTTTCACTCATCGGTCTGTTACTTATTCAGATTGCGGTTAAATTGTATCATTTTCAGTGCGGTCAGCGCGGCCTCTTCTCCTTTATGTCCATGTGCCCCGCCCAGTCTTTCCCATGCCTGCTCCTCTGTGTCCAGCGTCAGTACTCCGAAGATCACGGGTACATTCAGTGTGACATTCAGTTGGGTAATGCCTTCTGTTACGGCTTTGCACACATATTCAAAATGCGGCGTGCCGCCACGTATCACAGCGCCAAAAGCAATGATCGCTTCAGCGTCTGTATGTTCCGCCACCTGTTTGCATGCAAAGGGCAGTTCAAAACTCCCCGGCACAGAGGCTGAATAAACGGTAGTTGCATTGTGCTGTTGCAATACGCGTGCTGCGCCGGCCATCTGCTCGGCTACTATCTTATCATTCCACTCGGTATATACAATGGCCACCTTTGCGTGGGTAAGCCCTGCCAGCGATGACGTGTCTAATAATGATATGCTGTGTTGCGACTGTGCCATGAATAAAAAAATCCCCTTTCAGCCCGTAAAGGTAAAAAGGGGAGGTGAATTATATAAAGTAATAATTGTTTAATCTAATACCCCTACGCGTGCCAGGTGGCGTTCTATATCCTGCCCAACCTGTGTACGTGGGTACTCATTCTTAATAGTTTCGTATGCCTCTTTTGCTTTGTCGGGCTGGTTGTTCAGCTCATATGCCATACCCAGGCGGAACAGGAATATCGGCGTTATAGCATCATCGTCTTTGTTGCCCGATGCTTTCTTATAATACTCGATACCTTTGCTAACATCACCTTTTTCCATATAGGCATCGCCCAGCGCGCCCCATGAAGAATAGCTAAGCAGTGAACCTTTGCCATCAAAATCTTTCAGGTATTTAATAGCATTATCAAAGTCGCCCATATGCAGGTAGCAAACACCTATATAGTGGTCGCACAGGTTGGCAGTAGGCGTACCGCTGAATTTCTTCTGTATCTTCAGGAAACCCGGGTGCTGTTCGTTGCCGTTAAGTGCCAGGTTGAAAGAATCAACCTCCAGCATGCGTTGTGCCCAGGCAACGGTAGTAGCAGCCTTTTCAACACGTGGGGCCTGGTATAATTTTAAGTATGCAAATCCTCCTACCACTACCACCAGTATTACAGTAGCTATAGTATTGATACGCTTCTTGTTCGCTTCGTATTTCTCTACCAGTTTATCTAACGGGTTCTGTTCTTGCGTTGTTGCCATAAGTTTTACTTACAGGTTTTGTATCGTTTTTTTGTGTGGAATAAATTATTAATCTGTAATAAAGGGGTAATCGTCTTCTGCGTATATGTCAGTAAATACTTCGCTGTCATCCGGCCATGGACTTTCTTCTGCAAATTCAACACATTCCTCTACTTCCATTTTTACCTTCTCGTTGATCTGCTCTATTTCGTCCTCGGTTGCCCAGCCATTATCCGTAATGGTTTTCAGTACCACGTTTATCGGGTCTTTATCCTTGTATTCTTCTACCTCTTCTTTGGTACGGTACTTAGCGGGGTCGCTCATAGAGTGTCCACGATAGCGGTATGTATGAATATCCAGCAGGGTAGGGCCGCCTTTTTCGCGGGCACGCTTCACGGCACGCTCTATTGCTTTGTGCACTTCTTCACAGCTCATGCCGTCCACAGCATCACCGGGCATGTCATATCCGTCAGCCAGTCGGGCTATCTCCAGTGTCTTGCTGGTGCGCTCTACCGATGTACCCATCGCGTATTTGTTGTTCTCGCAAATAAACACCACCGGCAGCGACCATAACATCGCCATATTAAAAGCCTCGTGCAATATACCTTGCCTTGCAGCACCATCGCCGAAGAAGCAGATCGTAACGCGGTCGTTGCCCAGGTACTGGTCTGCCATGGCGATACCTGCGCCCAAACCTATCTGTCCGCCTACGATACCATGACCGCCAAAGAATCTTTTTTCTTTGCTGAAGAAGTGCATACTGCCTCCCTTACCCTTGGTACAGCCTGTAGCTTTACCATATAGCTCAGCCATACACTCCTTGGCCGGTATGCCTTTGGCAATGGCCAGGCCGTGGTCGCGGTAGGCGGTGATGATATTATCGTCGTCGCGTATAGCCGTCATAGTACCGGCGGCTACCGCCTCTTGTCCTATATACAGGTGGCAGAAACCACGTATCTTCTGCATGCCGTACAACTGTCCCGTCTTCTCTTCAAAGCGGCGCATCAGTAGCATGATCTCATACCAGTATAAATATGTCTCTTTACCGAATGGATTCTTCTGCACTTGAATGTTTAAATTTGTGCGAAATTATAAAATAATTCGCTCGTTTCTGTTTGAAAAGCCTAAAGAAAATAACATTAGCTCAATTCCGCAACTATTCTGCTGCAAGTTACGCATTTTCTGCCCGTATTACCTGCATTACAGGTCCTAATGGTAGTGGTAAGACCAATCTGTTGGATGCTATATATTATTTATGTTATACGAAAAGCTATTTCTCTGCTTATCAGCAAAATACGGCACAGAGCGGTACAGATGGTTTCAGCGTCAGGGGAGAGTTTGAGCATGCTGACGCGCCGGAGACCATAGCCTGCAAGTGGCAACAGGGCAAAAAAGAGGTATCGGCCAACAACGTGGAATACGAGAAAGTGACCGACCATATTGGCAAATATGCCGCCGTGATGATAGCCCCCGACGACCTGGAACTGCTGAATGGCAGTAGCGAACAACGCCGCAAGTGGGTGGACAGCATCCTTTTTCAGACAGATAAAGACTATATGGAGGCTTTGGTGCAGTATCAGCGGGTGCTGATGCAGCGCAATGCCTGGCTGAAACAGGAGAACGCCAAACCCCGTAATAACTTTACCGAACTGGAGTTTTACGATGCTAAACTGGCTGCCGATGGCGATTATATATATAAGCGGCGTGAGGAGTTCCTGCAAAAACTGTTGCCGCTGCTCAATAAATATTACCACGAGCTCTCGCACGGAAAGGAAGAGCTTGGGGCGGAGTATAAAACGCACCTGCACTCGGCACCCATGACACAACTGCTGAAGAAAAGCCTGCCCAACGACCTGCAGATGCAGCGCACCCTGAAAGGCATTCATCGCGACGACTGGGATTTTACGTTAGATAGCCTGCCGTTAAAGCAATTCGCCTCGCAGGGGCAGAAAAAGAGTTTCCTGTTTGCCCTCAAGCTGGCGCAGTACTCCTACCTGGAGGCCGAGCAGGGCAACATGCCCATGCTGCTGCTGGATGATATATTCGAAAAACTGGACGCCAACCGCATACGCTCACTGCTCAACATCATCAGGTCCGAAGGTTTCGGGCAGGTATTCCTTACCGATACAGACAAAGCTCGTGTAGCAGAAGCCTTTGGAGAAGGGGAGGGCGTGACGTATATAGAGGTGTAGATTTCTTGCTGTTATTTTAACCCGCAATACCTGTCAGGCGGTGGCAGATCTCCGGGGTGACAATTATCTGCTGCCCGGCTTTTTGAACTTGATCTTATTTTGTATTCATTGTAGTTGGTTTTGCCGGGTGTCGTGTAACATTCACAGGTATATTCTTTTATGCATGAGGACTGTGTGACCAACAGCAGAATGACAGCCGTTACAGGAAGGGTGGGGTGTTTCATAATGTTGATTTAAGTTGTTTACTACCTAAATATAACGATTCTATCCTTACTGGTAGAGTTTGCAGGGGTTGTACTATAACACTAATTTTACTCCATCAATCGCATAGACAGGCTTGGGCGTATATCACTGGAGATTCAGATATATACTGAACAATATCAAAAAAATGTAAGTTTTGTATTAATTATACAAAATGAATAAGATAAAACCAGGAGATGTTTTTGAAATAAATACTGCTAGGGGGCGAGCGTATTTGCATTATATATATATGGATGAAAACTTAGGTGAGTTGATTCGGATACTGCCGGGATTATATTCGGATATGCCTGAAAATATACAAGAGATTGTGCAAATGCCGGAAAGGTATGTGTTGTATTTTCCACTCAATCTTGCGTACAAAAAAAAAATTGTTAGTCTTGTAGGGAGCCATCCTGTTTCTGGGTACTCAAAGCCTGAATACATGCGGTCTAAGCATCTGGTACGAAATGAGTTTCTGGGTTGGCATATAATTAACACAGATACCTGGATGCGTAAGTTGGTACCAAAATTATCTTCTAAACAAAGAAAATTATCTCCATGGGGTATATGGAGTATCCCATTGCTTATTGAGAACCTAGAAAAGGATTGGAGTTTAGAAGAATGGATTTAGATTCACGTTAATGTATGGTGCTATAAATAAAAAAGCAGTTTTGCAGGTAGTTTATCTATCAAAGAAATTGAGATGAGGGATAACTATATCCCTTATCGGAAACGTATTTCCCACAGCGCAATTTATACAATACACCTACATCCTGGTATAGCCCGTGACCAATGCTATGCCTCTGTTAAGTATTTTATGTTGAAACCCATTGGGAATGTAGCGTTTTTGAAAATTTGTAATAGTGTGCATTCTGTTAATAATAGCGGAAGTGTTGGCTACGGGTTTATTATATCTCCCCTTCCGGGTAGTTGCAGGGGTTGTACTATAACACTAAATTTACCCCATGAACCGCATAGACAGGCTTTTTGGTATATTGGTATTGTTACAATCAAAAAAGTATGTAACGGCCGAATACATCTGCCAAAAGTTCGACATAGGCGCACGCACCGTGTACCGCGATATTAAAGCACTCAACGAGCAGGGCGTACCCGTTAGCTTCGAGCAGAACCGTGGTTATTTCATTGTGCAGGGATACTTTCTGCCACCGGTTTCTTTTAATCCCGACGAGGCCAATGCTATATTGCTGATGGAAGGGCTGGTGTCTACCATGGCCGACAGGTCGATACAACAACATTACTCATCAGCCCTTGATAAGATAAAGAACGTATTGCGCAGCCAGCAGAAAGAGCAACTGGAGCAACTAAAGCAGCAGACGCATGTGCAGATGCCCGCCCGTTTTGTTAAAGACTACAACTACCTGTCGCAGATACAAACGGCCATATCTGCCAGGCACATACTGGACATAAGCTATCGCAATGCCAAAGAAGAAGACAGTCGCAGAAGGGTAGAGCCCATCGGCCTGATATTCTACGCCTTCGACTGGCACCTGATAGGCTGGTGCCACATAAGGCAGGATTACCGTGACTTTAAAGTGTCGCGTATTGTAAGTATCAATGATGCACAACAACCCTTTACCATACAGGAGCATATACCCCTTGCCGACTATATGAAACAGTTGCCCGTAGACTGGTAAAAAATATTTTTCACCACGCTTTTCAGACTGACATAGGGTTGTCACCCGGCATAGTTCTCTTTGTAGTACTAAAACAAATTAACTATGTCAATGATCGAATTTTTCCTGCAAAAACTAAGAGAAGAAGCAGAAACAACACGCAAAATGCTGCAACGCGTACCCGACGATAAGTACGACTGGCAGCCTCATCCCAAAAGCATGACCATGATAAGGCTGGCTACGCACGTGGCCGAACTGCCGTCGTGGGTTACTATGACGCTGAACACCAGCGAGCTGGACTTTGCTGCCAACCCTTACACCCCCGAACCGATTGCCAACAATGCAGAATTGCTGAGCTATTTTGAAAAGAACCAGGCAGAAGCAGAGGCACAACTAAGCAAAGCCATAGACGCACAAATGGAAGAGATGTGGACCCTGCGCGATGGCGACCAGGTGTACAGCACCCGCTCCAAGGCCGATGTGATATGCATGTCCATCAGCCAGACCATACACCACCGTGCGCAACTGGGCGTGTACCTGCGCCTGCTGGATATACCCATCCCCGGCAGCTATGGTCCCAGCGCCGATGAGAGTAATTTTGGTTAGTATGCACATTACTCATTTTTCTCCCGTCATTGCGAGGGAATAACGCTTGTGGCGTTATGAACGTGGCAATCTCACGTAATGCATGCTTTGTGTTTCTTGAGATTGCTTCGTTTCTCAAACTGGTCCTTGTTTGTAACGAGGACGCCTCATCACTGAAGTTATTTCATATTTGCACGCAATGTGAAGTTGCTGGTGTCGTTATTGAGGATAGAAGTATAATTAATGTGTATTTTCTTGGTTGTATAGTTGAAGTCGCCATCTCCATATACAACAAACGATGCACTGTCTTTTGTGTTAATACTCCAGCCTGTAACTGTCTGTACCGGTATGGATAACGTATTGTTATCGCAATTGGCATTAAGTGAGATTGGACTATTTCCTGCATTACTCATGTTTGCATATTGATCTATGCTATCTGTTTTTAATAGTATGCTCTCTAAAAAAAGGTCGTTATAAAATGTCGAGTTCAGGTTGCTGGTAGACCATAAGACTGGATATAATGTTCCGGGTGAAGAACATAAAAATACAGGATATGGTTTATAGTCAACACTTGAGGCAAATTTACAATTGCAATTGAAAGGGCTTATCACTGTTAAATTAATAAATGACGTCTTTTGTGTACCCCACTGTGTTTTAGCCTGTACCGTTATCTTGTAATTACCAGGTATAGCTGCTCTGGAAAAAAGTATTAAGGTTGTTTTGAATGGGGCTGTGCTGTAGGTTTTTGTGATTTTGCTGGATACGCCAGCCGGTACACCTGAAACCGACATATTGATCTGCAACGGTTCGTTAAGTGTTTGTTGTATATCAATCGGAATAAAAATGCTATCCGGTGTTGTAAGTGTATAAGCTGTGTCATTCGATAGTTCAAAGCCATATCCATTAGGTGTGTTGACTGAATCAGATGGGTTTGTTGTATCGGCAGGGTTATCTTTTTTTTGACAAGAATAAATACTCATCGCAAAAAAAAGCAGGATCATCAGGTGTTTCATAAGTTGTAAGTTTGTTGAACTAATGCAAAAAATATGCCATTTATTGTCATGGTATGGTAATATGATAGCAATGTGTATGCGGTCTGTGGCAACACTCCACACGCAATATTTTCCTCAAACTGGTCCTTGTTTGTAACGAGGATCCAACGGAACAGCGTTTGCAACGCTAACCGGTCCCCGCATAATATTCACTATATTAGTGCATGCTCATACGTACACTCAGCACCATACTTTTAGCCGCTATAATGATAGGCTGCCAGGACGGGCCACCGCATGAACAAGACAAATTCAGGAAGAATGACCTGGTAGAGTTGATAACCCTCGACAGTACCATCAGGCTGAATATTCACTATGCTACCAAAGACAACTTTACAGGTACACAGGTATATAAAGAGGCACGTGCTTTTATGCAACGTCCTGCTGCTATGGCACTGGCCGAGGCTAACAAAGACCTTGCACCAATGGGCTATGGGCTGATGGTGTATGACGGCTACCGCCCGTGGAGTATTACCAAATACTTCTGGGACATTACTCCTGAAGAAAATAAAAAGTTTGTGGCCGACCCGCAAAAGGGCTCCGTACACAACCGTGGCTGCGCTGTAGACCTGACGCTATACCAGCTGGATACAGGCGGGGAGGTAGATATGCCAAGCGGTTATGACGAGATGACCGAACGCTCATACCCGGAATATGAAGGCTGTACACCGCAACAAAAACAAAACCGCGAACTGCTGATACATACCATGCAGCAGCATGGCTTTAAAGTGTACCCCTACGAGTGGTGGCATTTCGACTACAAAGACACTAAACACTACGCGATATCCGATATCCCCTTCGGTGAGATAGACTGATGATAAAGCATAATACGCTTATCCTCCCCCTCGTCATTGCGAGTGAGTAACGCCCGTGGCGTTAGGAGCGTGGCAATCTGTTCACGCGGGGGAATACACGCTTTGATAAGATCATCACGTCGCTGCACTTCTCACGATGACGTGAGTAGGGTAGTGATACTACTGGTCTGTGCATCCGCTTAGACCCGGGATAAATTAGCGTCCGCTGACAGATAATATAAATTTGGATAAATTGATTAAATAACGTATATTTGCTACATAAAAACATCCTGCTCAGGATGATCCTTAACCACCTTCACCAATAGCTCCTCCCTTCAGGGAGGCCGGGAGGGTTAAAAACTTTTCACTATGAAACAACAACATGCCACATTCATCCTGGAGATGATAAAACACGGCGACAAACTCAGGGCCTACCGGGCCGCTTATCCCAAAGCCAAAGGACTGTCCGCGCAGAAATCTGCAGAACGATTGTTGCGGCAGACGCACATAGCTAACGAAATACAGGCTGTCGTTCGCGACATCCGTAGCCAAACCGTATTTGAGACTTATAAGGTAATGCAGCAGGAGCAGCACGTACGTATCCTCAGCGTGATGAAAAAGCGGGAGATACTCAATCAAATTGCCACTTGCGAGATGAAAGTGGGCCGGTATATCAAAGACGAAGACGGTTACCGCATAGTGTACGAAGACCCTCGCCCCCGTGACATCATCAAAGCCATAGAAGTTGATACAAAACTTGAGGAAGCCTGCAACCGTATGCGCGACACCTCCAATATTGAACTCTCCCGTTTTGACATATATATAGATGGCCGCCCCTGCGACGACCCCAATGCCCCTGTCAACCCCGACATTCCCACCGGCCTTATCATGCTCCCCCGCAAAAAGCAAAGCAAACAAGAAGCACCCGCACAGAATAATTTTCCGTTGGCGGAGGTGGGTTCACTCCCGCAGGAAAATTCACTCGTTCCGTCTCCCCTTAAGGGGGATAGGGGGAAAACGCTCGTACCGGAAAACCCACTCGTTCCGTCTACACGGAATGATATCCCGCTTGAGCGGGAGGGGGATAGGGGGAAACTTTTCTCACACGAAAACGACTACCTAACCCTCAAGAGCGAAGCCCTGACCGAAAAACGCCAACGTACCGAAAACGACCCCGTGTCAGAAAGCTTTTACAAGGGTTTTGTCCGCCAACGAGAGGCCGCACCTCCGCCCAGGGTAATGACGGATGAAGAGATAGAACGTTTTAAAAATGAAGAGAACAGGAAACATTTGGAAACAAATCATGGTTCAGGCACCCTGACCGGTAAAATGTACTTCCCCGAAAAATACCCCAAACCCGGCGATGATATTTGATCCGGTTGCTGCATAGTTGCATAAATTGATAAATTATTACATATTTACATGGTTCAACCTGCTTTGTTTACTTTAAAAACGAACTACTTATGAAACTGAGGTCTGTACTCCTGCTGGGCGCAACGCTGTCTATGGTATTGTTTCAGAACTGCCGTAAAGAAAAGGCGGACATCATCCCCACCATCACTGTAGATACAACCACGCACGAAGAAGCGCACTGGAACTACGAGCAGCCCGAAACATGGGGCGGTGTCAGCGGCGACTGCCAGGGTGTGATACAGTCACCTATCGACATCAACACATTTGCGACCCTTAAAGCGGTATTGCCACCACTGGAGTTCAATTACAATGATTTTCCTATATCAATAATTGACAACGGCCATACCATACAGGTAAACACTAATACCAGCGATGCTGTGAATACGGTTACCTACAATGGTAAGCAGTATAAGTTGAAGCAATTCCATTTTCACGCTAAAAGCGAGCATACCATCAATGGCTATCACACGCCTATGGAGATGCACCTGGTACACGCCAACGACGATGGTGAGATCATGGTGGTAGGCCTGATGATAGAGCAGGGAGATACACCCAATGCACTGATAGATGCAGTATGGAGCAACCTGCCCGGCGAAAAGATGCATGAGCATACAACAGGTACGTACATCAATCTCAACACGATATTACCCCTGTCACCGGGTTACTTCAACTATATCGGTTCGCTCACCACGCCGCCTTGTTCCATGGGCCTGCAGTGGATGGTGATGAAAACACCGGTAAAGCTGAGTGCAGATCAGATAGCTACTTTCCGTGCGCTGTACGATCATAACTACCGCCCCACACAAAAGCTCAACAACAGGATAGTATACGAGAAGAACTGACGGTTTGGATGTGCATATCTTCCGCCTCGCTGATATGATACAACTATTAACATCATACCTTGTTATACCTGTGTAGCTTTGCTAAAAAGGTATCAGTATGAAACAAGTTGTAATATTAGGAGCAGGTTTTGCCGGGTTACAACTGGCTCGCAGGCTGGATGCTAAATACTACGAGGTGACACTCATAGACAAGTATAACTTTCACCAGTTTCAGCCTTTGTTCTACCAGGTGGCAACCGCCCGTCTCGAGCCCAGTTCGGTATCGTTCCCGCTGCGTAAGGTCTTTCAGCGCAAGCCCAATGTGCATGTCAGGATAACGGAGGTAAACAGGATAGACACGCAGGCACAGCAGGTACACACCGCAGATGGCGACTTTGCTTACGACTACCTGGTGGTGGCTACCGGCTGTACTTCCAACTACTTCGGCAATGCCAATATCGAAAAGTATGCCTTCCCAATGAAGTCGACCACGGAGGCGATAGCCTTGAGGAACCGCATACTGCTCAACTTCGAGGACGCACTCAGCGCTACGCCGGACGAGCTTGAGCGCATCATGAACATAGTGATAGTAGGTGGCGGCCCTACTGGTGTTGAATTGGCAGGGTCTCTGGCAGAGATGAAGACCCGTATACTACCTAAAGACTATCCTGATATGGACTTCAGCAAGCTGGGCATATACCTGCTGGAAGGGCAGGACACTACGCTGGCAGCCATGAGCGAAAAGTCGCAGCAAACGTCTATGCGCTACCTGAAAACCATGGGTGTGCAGCTATGGACCAACACAATGGTAGAAGATTATGACGGTAACCAGGTGACCACCAAAGATGGCCGCACTATCCCGACTAATACTATGATATGGGCAGCAGGTATATCTGGTAATGTACCCGTGGGCATACCCAAAGAGTCGCTGGTGCGTGGCAACCGTATCCGGGTCAATCAACTGGCTGAGGTAGCGGGCGTAGATAATGTATTCGCCATAGGCGATGTGGCATATATGGAGAATGAAGCATGGCCCAAAGGACACCCGCAATTGGGCAATGTGGCTGTGAATGCAGGTGTGCACCTGGCTAAGAACCTGAAAAGGCTGGCAAAGGGGAAAGAGATGCTGCCCTTCAAATACAAGAACCCCGGCACTATGGCCACTGTAGGCAAGAGCAAAGCCGTCTGCGACCTGCCTTTGCTGAGCTTTACAGGGCTGCCCGCATGGCTGTTCTGGATGGCACTACACCTGATGCTGATAGTAAGTGTACGCAACAGGTTGTTCATCTTCATCAACTGGGCCATCAGCTACTTTACTAACGATACTACGCTCAGGCTGATACTGCTACCCACCCGCAAGCAGATTGAGCTATTGAAGAGAAGCGGGGCTTAAGCCGCTTCTATCTGGCGTACTAATGCCCGTTTGGCAATGGGCAGCAGTGTCTCTTTCAGCGGCACTTCAAGGTTACTCTCAACAAAGTACACGGCCGGGTTGGGTAGTGTGCGTATGCTCTTTATGATCTGCGTCTTTATGTGCTCATAAGTAATAGATATGTTCTTTGCATAACGGTCTATATACACCATCTTGACAGCTTTATAGCGGGTGTCATTATGTTGCAGCATGCTGATGGTGTAGTTGTAGGCATGTACTTCATGCTGCTGCTTATAGCGCAACAGCATATAGCCTTCATTCTTATACAGCGGCATAATACCTACGGGCTCTATGTTCAGCTGTTGTTCTACCAGTTCGTATATGCCTGTTCCATCGTCAATAGTATGCTTCATCCTGTCTATGGCAAAGCTTACGATCTCTTCCAGTTCGGCCATCATGGCATTGTCCTTCAGCATCTCGGTATACACCAGTTGCAGCCGTTCCAGGTTCACCTGGCTCAGTTGACGTGGAAAGCTGTTCTGCAAAAGTTGTTTGTTCTTTCTGAAGTCTTCCAGGTTGCGGTAGTGAAAGATGACATCCGCAAGTTGAGGGTACAGCTTGTTATCGTTAAAGTATTTGTTCACTTCCTGCAGGTAGGCCAGCAGCTTGTATTTCTGCAGCTCAAAATCAATATAGCCATCCAGGAACCATGTTTCGCTGAGTGCCATAAGTTGCAATTTAAGGTTACCCTAATTTACGAATAAATGCTTTATGTAGCTTCTGTATCGAATTCAGTTATGACATAAATATGATCATTTTAACACTGTTTCAATAGTTATGGGATTGCTGAGTGTAAAGTGTATCGGGCACTTGTCGGCTATCTGCAACAGGCGTTTGGTCATGTCTTCATCAAGATCGCCGGTCATGGTCACTTCTTTTTTGAAGTGGCTGGTGCGTGTGTCTTTGTCCCGCTCGTAAGTTACAATGATAGATACCGTTTCCAGAGGCCATTCTTTTCGGTCGGCATACATACGCATGGTAATGCAGGAGCATGCTCCTAATGCAGAAGCCAGCAATTCGCCCGGGGCAAAGCCCAGGTTCTGTCCTCCGGCATCAAAGGGTTCATCAGCTACTATGTCGTTGCCAGCTGAGGAATGTATGCGGGTGATGTACTTGTCTTTGCCTATTACAGATGTGGTCTGTCTCATGAGTTATTGTGTATTGATCCTTAATTTATATTAAAATGTTGATATTTGCCTGAATCTAAGTTGTAATACAACGTAAAATTAGCTAACCAGAGGCGTACAATATGTTACATACGTTACACCCCGAACAATGGGTAGACAATTATGCTGATAAGCTGTATGCTTTTGCCAAGGCCAGGGTCTCGTCAGAAGAAACAGCCCGTGACATAGTACAGGATACCTTTCTGAGCGCCTGGAAGGCCAGGGAAGGGTTCAGGGGAGAGGCATCTGAAAAAAGCTGGTTATACACTATTTGCCGAAATAAGATAACTGACCATTATCGCAAGGCAGCCCACTCGCTTGAGGAATTGGGTATGGATGATTATGGCTCAGATCTGTTTACCGATGAGGGACATTGGCGAAAAGACCGCCTGCCTGAAGAGTGGCAAACCACTTCTGCGCGATTAGAAACGAAAGAGTTCTACAACGTATTAGACTTCTGTAAGAACAAATTGAAAGAACTCCAGAAAGCTGTTTTCGTGATGAAGTATATAGATGATATAGATACGGATGAAATTTGTAAGATTCTTAATATTACCCCGTCTAATTACTGGGTACTGGTGCACAGGGCGAAACTTCAGTTGAGAGATTGCCTGGATAAAAGCTGGTTTAAAAAATAATACCTGATATGATAGGCATGATTAGTTGTAAGGAGGCAACTTACCTGGTTTCTAAAAAAGAACAGGGTAAGATAACCATTGCGGAGCGGATAAGGCTGTCATTACATTTAATGATCTGTAAGTTTTGTAAGCGTTTTGAAAAACAGAATAAGATAATTACAGAGCATGCAAAGCGGTTGGAACATGTCTTGTATAATGATGGGGAAACGACATTGCCTGATTCATATAAGGAGCACATCAGGTCGTCAGTGACAGGCAATAATGATTAATCATGTATTAATTGAAACAGACACAGTTATAAGCATTGCAGTTGCACGCAGGTAATACTTATCAAGTATAGCGTTGTCAAGGTTCTTTTTAAAGTGGTTTTCCCTTTTGGGTATTATCATCTATTTTTGCCAGCAAAACAGCACTGTTTCTTATGAAATTTCCGGGATCGAAAGGTAAAATACTGCTATTGTGCTCATTAATAAGTACCACAGCATTTGCACAAAGAGGTGCTATTGAAGTTGCTTTAGGCGGAGGTATGAGTATTAATAGCAACCCGGGTAAAAATATGACCTATAAGGGCAGTAAAATGACCCTTAACTATTCTTCCGGTTTTAGCCTGATGTTCAATCCACACCGTAGCGTTTCTGCCGGCATAGAAGCCCGGATGTTGGAGTTATCTCGTAAATCGCCCGATGTAACCTATCCCACTTATCTTAAAACAACCATAGGCGGTGATAATCGCAGATTTGTTTACTCTAAGTCACTACTATCCGGTGCTGTAGTAGTAAACGGGAAATATAACCTTCCGAGAGGATATGCATATGGTGGTGGCGCACTAGGTTATGCATTATCAACCCATGATTCAAAAACTTTCAACACCAATAAAGAGTCATATAGGGCACCTGATGGAGGTAATGGTATAATGTTTGGTCTCCAGGCTGGTTATACCCATGGTATAAGCGAGGCCTCTGCAGTATTCGTGGATATAGCTTTAAGGAATTATTCACTGAAATATGATGCAGGCGCACCCGAAGTACGTCCATACGAGGACCTGCATTATAACATAACAGCATATACTATTACTGCAGGTTTAAAGCTACGTATCATGCCTAAATACAGGTTGCAGAATGACATACCTGCATTCAGAGGCAGGGGACGTAGCTACAAGCCACGCAGAATAAGAGGACCAAGGAGGTAAACTATGATAGTTGCATCTCCTTCTTCTTTTTCCTGACCATAAATAGCAGTATCAGACCGGTAATAACCAGTACCGTCGAGATGATCTCGGCCTGTGTGGGGTGAATAAAACCAAGATCATATTTATAGTTCACACGTATCTTCTCTACAAAGAAGCGCTCCAGGCCATTCATTATAAGGTATATTCCGAACAGTTGGAGAGGATACTTCATTCGTGTACGTAAAGCCCAAAGAATTGCAAATAATACCATGCATGCTACAAACTCATATATAGGAGTAGGGAATACACTAACCGGTAATACACCACAGTAGTTGCCTGCACATCCCGGTAGCAATACGCCGTCGTGGTTTACATTATGTGCATAGTTCATGCCATACAGCCAATCGGGTAGCCATGAAGGAGCGGGCGCATAAATATGTGGTATGGTCAGTACGTCTTTGTAATAGGCAGATACCCGCTCTACAACCTGGTCGAATTCACCAGCAGCAGCCAGATGGAGTGAGCCATCAGAGCCGGTGATATACGCACTGTTGAATATGCCCCAATCGCCATCTCCCGCAAAATGGCAGCCCAGTCGTCCCAACCCATAGGCCAATATAAGCCCCGGGGCAGCAGCATCGCAAATGTGTACAAATTTCATATTGTGCTTACGAGCATAGAAATACAGCGAAATCGTAGCAACTATCAGCCCTCCGTAAAAGGTGAGGCCTGAAGAGGAGAACAGGTTACCAATAGGATCGGCAAGGAACTGGTCCCATGTTTCAAAAGCATTGAATATTTTCGCTCCTGCCATGCCCGATACCGCAGCTATGAGCAATATCTCGAGGGCCCTTTGGTGAGGGTGTGTGGTTACTTTGCGCAGTTCTGGTTCCGGCAATTGTTGTTGCTTCTTCTCCCGAATTTTCATAGCAGCCAAAAATCCGGCACCAACAACGGCGCCTAACATACTGCCTTTCATCGAGAATATGTAGCCAAGCGGATCCGGCGACACTTCGGCTGTATGTCCGATCATGCCAAAGACCTTGAACCCGATAAGCAACCCGGAAAGGGCAGACCATACGATCTCGGCGGTTGTAGCCGGTTTTCCCACTTCTATGGTTGATGTAGTGGGATGCAATAAACCAAGCGTTTCTTTGCGCTTAAGTTCAAGCGAGAGTGTCCATGCCGCTGCCAGGAAAGCCAGGGCTACAAAAAATCCAAATGTCTTAAAGATGCCCAGCCATTCGGGCATGTCTGTGCCTAAAAGGCTCTGAAGCAAATACTGAAAATCGGGATACATAAAATCGTGTGTAAAACTAATAAAGTTGAGCTTTTGAAACGCATTACATTGTTATTGTTTAAGAATAGCTTAACGCTATATGTGTTCTATAATGCTCAATGTGTGTTTGATCATATACTCAATATCTGCATCAATGTTATGCGACATGGTGTTATTTATCCGATTATTGACCACCATGCTGATGGAACAGCAACGATGTCCCAGTACTTTGCCGAGTCCGTACATCGCAGCGGTTTCCATTTCGAAATTGGTCACCCGCAGGTCGCGTGTACTGAAGGTAGACATTGCATCTACGAGATAAGGGAAGTTCAATTGACCTCTGATTGCCCTTCCCTGTGGTGCGTAGAACCCCGGGCAGGTGACCGTTATGCCTTGTATATATTCTTTTGCAAAATATTTTCTCAGTGCAATGGAGCCTTCTGCTATATAGGGTAGGATAGCACTGCCCTGCAGACGGGTGTGCTGCATGAATCCATCCATAATAAAACGCTCGTCGGCATTACGCTCCATTTTGTAATAATGCAGCAGGTTGTCCAGCCCTATACCATAAGACGAAGTGATCATACTCCCTGCTGCAATATCAGCCTGCAGGCTGCCGCACGTGCCCAACCTTATGATGGAAAGTGTACGTTTATGTTCAACAGGCCTTTTTGTGTTGAAGTCAATATTTGCCAAAGCATCCAACTCGTTCATCACGATGTCCATATTATCAGGACCGATGCCTGAACTAACCACCATTACCTGCTTTTTACCTATGTAGCCTGTATGGCAAACGAACTCCCTGTGTGCAGATCTATGGGTTATCTTATCAAAATATTTTGACACTACAGGTACCCTTGCAGGGTCGCCCACTGTAATAACAGTATCGGCCAGATGTTGCGGAGCAATACCCAGGTGATATATGTTGCCTTTTTGTGTTATCAGCAGTTCTGCATCGCCCAACTGACGGGGATTTAAATGCTCCATAATTTTCCTGTTTGCTGTTGTAAAGAAACGATTTTTTACTACATTTGCAATCCTTCACGGTCACGTGGCCGAGTGGCTAGGCAGAGGTCTGCAAAACCTCGTACAGCGGTTCGAATCCGCTCGTGACCTCAGCAAATTCCCGTTGGTAGATTACCAACGGGAATTTTTGTTTCAGGACGGTATACATACAGCACTGAACAGATGAAAATAAAAAGGCCTCCCGTGAACAGGGAGGCCTTTCTGTATTATTGTTTATTAGTGTTTAGCGAACTTTTGCGGCCATCATTTGCAATTGAGCTTCCAGTTCTTTTGCTGTCACAGTGTCTCCGGTTTGTCCGGCTGTTTGAGAAAGGCTACCAACTATCTGCATTTCACGCCTTACATCACTTTGCATAGTTCCGGCCCTGCGGTCTTCACTGAGTGTTTCGTAATAATTGAGCTCATCAGCTGCATTTTTAGCCAGTTTCAGTGCCATTTCGCGGCCTGTCTCTTTATCGCCTATGTTGTAGTAACCAATAGCCATATAGTATGCCGTTGCATCGTACTGGTAAGCGCTTTCTGAGATGCCTTTCTTCACCTTGTCCAGCACTTCTTTAGCTTCTTTAGCTTTACCATTGGCATATAGTTCCATAGCAACGCGGCTGCTGTTTATCCTGTAGGCTGCAAACATCAACCTGTTCTTCTCGTCAAAGTATACATCATTGCGGTCAGCATTGCCCCATGTATATTGGTTGGCGAATAGGTCGTAACATTTATCCAGGTTCACGCTGCCCATTTCGCCCATCAGAGATGGTGATTTGTTAACCTGCTTGTAAGGCATCAGTCGGAATACCACACCTTCCAGTTTCATATAATCGTCCATGCCTATATAATTGTCACCAGGCAAGCCACCGCTGAAGTACACAGGCCTTTCCCAGCCTTCTGCTGCTATTGCAGCGATTATATTGATGGCAGCCAGGTCGTCCTTATAAGCAATATCTTTAGGGAATGTGAACCTCACATCTGTACTGATATAGTTAGTGTCAGCCGGAGATACAAGGTGCTTGGCTACCAACTCGTCTTTGCTGAGTGCCGGCAGGAAGAAGTTTTTAGACGGCAGGAAGTTTTCCCTGCTGCCATCAGACATCTGAACCTTAGCATCCGGGTTGTCAGAAATGATAAAGTTACATATCTCGTTAAGGTTGAAGTACCTGTCAGAAGGTATCTGTGGAGACTTTACATAACGCATGTAATTTCTGCGGTCGCCCACATAGTCTTTCTTCTGCCATACCATAGGTACAGGCATAGCATCATTTATGCGGTTGGTCAGTTGCTCTATATACCAATCGATACCCAACAGGCTCATATTGATGATGCGTACGTCTGTCCTGTATCCTTCTACTTCCTGCAAATACCAAAGCGGGTAAGTATCATTATCACCAAATGTGAAGAGTATCGCATTCTTCTCACACGAGCTCAGTACGTTAGTAGCTGTAGAATGTGCCAGTGTTTTCTTAGAGCGATCGTGATCGTCCCATTCTTCCTTGGCCATAAGGGCAGGAACGGCTACCAGGCAAAGTATAACTGCCAATGCACTACCGGCGTTCCCTTTCAGGAATTTCTGGAACCATTCATTAACCATTAATACACCGAGGCCTATCCATATAGCAAATGCATAGGTTGACCCTGCAAATGCATAATCCCTTTCACGTGGTTGAAGCGGGGACATATTCAGATAGATGGCAGTAGCGATACCTGTAAAGAAGAATAATACCAGCACTGTATAACCATCCCTTTTGTTCTTGTTGAACTGGAATATCAGCCCGATGATACCCAATGCGAAAGGCAGCATATACAGCTCATTCCTGGAAGGAGTATTCTTATATCCATCGTTGTAGCCTGTGGCTGTACGGGCATCTATATCTCCTTTGCCGAACAGTCCGTTGTCAATAGCTGTGATACCTGATATCCAGTTACCATTCTTGGGGTCTCCTTGTCCTTCAATATCGTTCTGCCGTCCGGCATAGTTCCACATAAAGTATCTCCACCACATCCAGTTGATCTGGTAGTTGAAGAAGTAGTTAAAGTTGTCGGAAGAACTGGGCGCTTCGTTTTGTGCCAGTCCCAGGTATTGCCTGTAGAAATTGATATGTCCGGGGTCGTTATAGTCCCATATACGGGGGAAGAAACGTTTATCTGCATTGTCAAATACAGGTTCTATTTTATTACCTACTGTTTCGTAAAAATCTTTGCCATCCTTTTTAGAACGGATATAGCGTTGGCCTGTTACATCATAGTTGATCGGCCTTTTATCAAAATCAGGGCCAAACAACAAAGGTTGAGAGCCAAACTGCTCACGCTGAATATAAGATACGAGGCTTATGGCGTTATCAGGATTGGTCATATCTATAGGCGTATCAGCCCTGGAACGGATGAGCGGTGCCAGGTAGCTTGTGAAACCAATGATGATGAATATCAGGCAAAGCATACCTGTGTGTGCCAGGTACCAGCCTTTGCGTTTTACGAATATAACACCCCACGCCAGTACAGCTATAAGTAATGCGATGAATACGAATGCGCCTGAATCGAAAGGCATGCCAAAGCTGTTTACAAACAGCAGGTCGAGTTTAGATGCCAGTATGGGCAGGCCTTGCAGTACACCAAATTGTATCAGGCCCAGCAATGCGCAACCTACCAGGAAGGCGATGACAGTACCAAAGGTGGTGACCTCATATTTTCTGAAATAGTATACCATTGCAATAGCCGGTATTGCCAGTAAGTTCAGTAAGTGTATGCCAACTGATAGCCCCATCATATATGCGATGAATACCAGCCACTTATCGGCACCTGGCTGGTCTGCCACATGCTCCCATTTCAGTATAGCCCAGAATACGAGTGCTGTAAAGAACGAAGAGGTAGCATATACCTCAGCCTCAACAGCAGAGAACCAGAATGTATCAGAGAATGTATATGCCAGTGCGCCGATAACACCTGCGCCCATGATCATGATCATCTGGTTGTTGCCTGGTTCTCCCTCCCTGCCAATAACTATCCTGCGGGCAAAATGCGTAATGGTCCAGAACAGGAACAGGATGGTCAATCCACTTGCAATAGCTGACCATGCGTTCATCATCATAGCCACCTTATGGGTGTCAGAACCTGCCAGCAGGCCGAAGAGCCTTTGTATCATCATAAACAGCGGTGCACCCGGCGAGTGTCCTACCTCTATTTTGTACGCACAGGAAATGAATTCTCCGCAGTCCCAGAAACTGACGGTGGGTTCCATTGTTAAAATGTAGACGGTTGTGGCTATGAGGCCGGTGATCCAACCAACAAGGTTATTTACTTTGCTAAAATTCATGCAAGATTTAGTTTGACAGGCAACAAAAATAGAAAAATACAGTTACGCACATAACGGCAATTAACGAATTAACATAATTCTATTATTTTATTGCTGTCGGTTTAAAGATATATTAACGCTATATAATCAGGTGGTTCAGGTTTTTCAAGCGGTCTGGTGGAATGATCTGTGCCAGTTGTATCTCAGGAAGGTTACGTAGGTTTTCAGTGATCATACGTGCCTCCTCATTGGCTGTAGGACTGCATATCAGCCAAAGATAGTCCAGCTGTTTTATTTCAGGCAGCAAAGCTTTCTTTTCGCTCCTGAGTTGGTATAGCAGGTGTTTGCAGCTACTGTACGGTACCTCATATTGATAGAGCGAGAAGAAGTGGATATGATCTTTTGCGGGGCGGTACTCTACATCATATTCCGGTTCGCGTACAAAATCAAAATCAAAATCCCGGTTTATAGCCCAGCAAAACCTGTAGCCGGGCATGGCACTACCAATACCTATCATAGCTGTATCCGAGAAAAAATCCTCGGTAGCGCCACTCATATTTAGTACCAGTTTCGAAGACATATTACAAATCTAAGTGAATAATCAGGCAGTGATAAATTGTTTTTGCCATAATTTTATTTTTTTTGAAAAAATAAGCACTCGGTATTATACATTTGCCGAAGATTACATTTTTACTAATTACATACAGGGAAGCGCGTTTCTGATACGAGCGGCTTTTTTATTTGTATTAATATATTACATATGGTAGACGTTTTGCTGGGTTTGCAGTGGGGTGATGAAGGCAAAGGAAAAATAGTAGATTACCTTGCTGCCAATTATGATATAATAGCGCGTTTTCAGGGTGGTCCTAATGCAGGCCACACGTTATACATAGAAGGTAAAAAGGTGGTGTTGCACACTATTCCTTCGGGGGTATTTCAACCACATTGCCTGAACCTTATAGGTAATGGTGTTGTCATAGACCCGGTTACACTAAAGAAGGAGATAGAAACAATAGTAGCGCTGCAACCTGACCTGTTGAGCAGGTTGTTCATCTCTCAGCGTGCACACATTATTACACCAACACATCGTGCGCTGGATGCGGCATCAGAAGCAGCAAAAGGTAAAGAGAAGATCGGCTCTACACTGAAAGGTATTGGCCCTGCATATATGGATAAAACAGGCAGGAACGGCCTGAGGGTAGGTGACCTGGTGAATGAAACAACATTTAACGAAAAATACAGGAAGCTTAAGGATAAACATATTGAACTGTTGGGACAATATAACCACGAGGTAGATATCACTGAGTGGGAGGAACAGTTTTATGAAGCAGTAAAATTTCTACGCACATTAAACATTGTGAATGCTGAATACTGGCTGGATAATCATCTGAAAGCAGGTAAAAAGGTGCTGGCAGAAGGTGCCCAGGGCAGTATGCTGGATATTGATTTCGGAACCTATCCTTTTGTTACTTCATCTAATACAATTGCTGCCGGTGTTTGTAATGGTTTAGGCGTGGCCCCCTCCGCAGTAGGCGAAGTATTTGGTATTACTAAAGCATACTGTACACGTGTTGGTAGCGGACCATTCCCTACAGAACTGGAAGATGAGACTGGTGAGAACCTGCGCAAAGCAGGTAATGAATTCGGTGCTACTACCGGCAGACCCAGGCGTTGTGGCTGGATAGATCTTGTAGCCTTGCGGTATGCAGTAATGCTGAGTGGTGTTACCCAACTGATAGTTACTAAAACGGATGTTCTGGACAACTTTAACCCCTTGAAGGCAGCTGTGGCGTATATAGCTGACGGTACTGAGACAAAAGAAATGCCTTATGACTTGTGTAATACAAAAGTTGAGCCGGTATACCATAGCTTTAATGGTTGGGAAAAGCCTATAAATGATTGTACTACATATGAAGAAACACCTAAGACCTTTAAGGAGTATTGTGATTTTGTAGAACAGTATTTAGGTACTAAAATTGCATATATATCAAACGGTACAGGGCGCGATCAACTATTGAAAAAACTTTCTTGAAAAAAAACTTTGTATCTAAAAAAAAAATAAGAATTTAGCCTAAGCAATTAAAACATGTTAAGCAATCAAATTAATACGAGTGCTATGAAATCAGAAACACTAACCAGGGCGGAGCAAAAAACAACGGGACAATCCGCTACTTCATCTGTAATGATAGATGTTACAGGTGTATTAACAACTGAACTATCTGAAGTAGAGATAACAGAGGAGAACAGTGATCTGTTGGAACGTATCTTCAACACGCCGCTTGCTGCAAAATCGACGGACGACGACGACGACGATGATTACGATGACGAAGATGACGACGATTTTGGTGATGATGATTTTGACGATGACTTTGAAGATGAGGATTTTGAAGAGTTCGATATGCCGAAATCAAAACCCGGAACAGCGGCAGGCAAAAAGAAGGCTAAAGATGATGACGATTTTGAACTGGAAGAGGACTTCGATGACTTGGGGGATTTTGATGATGACGATGATGACGATGATGACGATTTTTAATAGTCCTTTTTGAGTTTGCAAAGAAATAAAGCAATATATACTATTGCCGAAGGGCAATGTGCTATTATTAAAACAAGAATGCTGAACTGGTCACAACGGTTCAGCATTCTTGTTTTTCTTGATAGCAATAACTATCGCGACCCATATAGTCGCTTTGAGTGCCTGGGCGGGTTTGGTACAGGCCATGTTGTTACTGAACGGGACGGAATGGAAGGAGCATCAGCTTTTCATGAAGAACATAAAGACTGGTTATTCGGCCATATAAACTACGATTATAAGAACAGGCTGGAGAGGGGACTGAAATCAAGGCATGAGGCTGTTAGTGGTTTCGATGATATTTGTTTTTTTCAGCCGGAGATAGTTTGTTACATCACTACGGATAAAGCGGAACTGGTAATTGAAACCTTAACCACAGATCCTGACGGTGTGTACCGTGAGATAATGAATACGTCGGCTGAAATTGATGAGACAGTACCAATTGTTAGTTTTCAGCAGACAACATTACGAGAAAAGTACCTGCAAAATATAGACAGTTTGCGTAGCCATATAAAAGAAGGCGACTGTTACGAGATAAACTATTGTAATGAATATCATGCAGAGGGGGTGACGTTGCAGCCACTTAATGTTTTTTCAAAACTGAATGGCCTGTCGCATGCGCCATTTGCTGCTTACTACAGGAATGGTAGTGCATACCTGATGTGTGCCAGCCCTGAGCGTTATATTCGTAAGCAGGGCTACGAGTTGCTGTCTCAACCCATAAAAGGTACAGCCCGCAGGGATAAAGACCCCGAAACTGATGAAACGATCAAACAGTCACTCAGCAACAGTATTAAGGATAAGGCCGAAAATGTAATGATAACCGACCTGGTACGGAATGACCTGGCACGTAGTTGCGTGCCGGGGTCAGTAAAGGTGAAAGAACTGTTCGGTATATATAGTTTCCCACAAGTACACCAGATGATATCTACCGTAGCTGGCAGGATGAAGGAGCACGCTCTATTGATGGATGGAGTACGGTACTCTTTCCCGATGGGCAGTATGACGGGTGCCCCCAAGATTAAGGTGATGCAATTGGTGGAGCAGTACGAGGATAAACGAAGAGAGCTTTATTCCGGCACAATAGGATATATCTCCCCGGAAGGTAATTATGATTTCAATGTAGTTATCCGTAGTTTATTCTACAATTCAGCCACACTGTATTTAAGCTACCAGGCCGGTGGCGCGATAACATACGATAGCAGCGCAGAAGGGGAGTGGGATGAAATGCGGCTGAAGGCATGGGCCATGGAACGTATATTTAATGCGGATAGCTGACCTTTGGCTAAAAGAGGTTTCAAGGATGAAGGAATAAGCCACAGTTTTCCTGCATTTACATATCTTAGTTGTGAAAAACAATAGCTACATGCCTGATACAGAGCAGTCCGCAAAACCCGAATTACATTTACGATACCTTGACTCCGTGAGGGGGATCGCTGCCCTGATGGTGGTATTTTACCATTTTCTTAATTGGGATTATAAGGATAAGCTCTACATGAAGGTGGCTTCTATCGTATTTAATGGGGCTGATGCAGTGTCTTTCTTTTTTGTACTGAGTGGTTTTGTGCTGTCTTACAAATACGTTGTACTGAAACATAAACTGGATGTACGCAAGTTTTATATCAACAGGTTCTTTCGATTATGGCCGGCTTTTTTTATTGCTGTTATTACCAATGCATTGTATCATCAGCGACATGAGCTTGACTTTCATAGATTCATTGAGTTGTTTATTTATAACAAATATGGCTTCTGGCAAGAGGCTGCACTTATCCGCCCCGCAGACCATGTATATTACTTACCTGGCTGGACGCTGACCATTGAACTGGTTATGTCGTTCTTTATACCATTTGTTGTGTTAATGGCGCATAAAGACAAACGATCTGTATGGTGGCTGGCCGGCTTTTTCTTTTTTATAGGTACAGGCATGTTTTGCAGCGGAATGTTTATCGGGCATTTTATTTTCGGCGCGCTGGTGGCTACCTATTATTATTCTATCACTAATGATTCATTCGAAAGATCATGGTTTTTCAGGAAAAGGTATATCGTATTAACAGCAGGCATTATACTTTTTTCTGCCAGGCACCTGGAGTATATTTTTGGCACCAATTGGTTCTATGATGAAGTGATATTTAAATTCTTAGGTTACGAGGTCTCTTATCTTACCGGGTTGGGTTCGTTTATCATACTGGTATACATAGTGCATAGCCGCAAGGCGCAAAGGTTGTTGGAGCACAGTATTCTTACGTTCTTCGGTAGGATATCGTATGGTATATACCTGATGCACTGGCTATTAGTGACGGCCATATTTGACCATAGGGCTCGGTTGTCGGCCTACTTCCCTGATGAGAAAATAGCATTTGTATGCCTTTTGTTAATTTGTGTAGGGCTTACCATACTGCTGGCCTATATTGTATATCGTTTGGTTGAGTTGCCATTTATACGCCTGGGTAAGAGAATAACGAGCAGAATGAGACCTATGTTTGTTATAGAGCCCTGATTTTCAGACGTATTCGACTCTATCTGTAAAATTATTTTTTTGTCGTAGATTGTTTTTTTTCAGGATGAGTAGTATATTCACATTAATATGAAGAAGACATTATTCATCTCGGGAGTATTGACTATAATGATTGCTATGACGCAATCTTGTGCACCAAAACGCAAATTGCCTCGCCCGCAAAGGCATCCGACTCCGCCTAAGAAGTTTGTATTCCAGCAAGCTCCTGCACAGCAGGCAGACGTGGTTTTGTATACTGCATAATCAGTTGAAGAAATATTCCTGCTACCATAGCTCCTATGGTAGCACTTTTGCATTCTCTCTTACTATGTTGTGTTATCTTTAGCCAATGTATACAAGGTTATTGATCTTTTGCTGCATGATATTATGCAGCTTTTCTCTGTTTGCTCAACAGTTTACAAGTCCTCATGGTTTGGAGCATGTTGATCGTAATCCGGACTATAAGTCAGTTATAGATTTCTATAAACAAATTGCCGGTGTAAACAAGAATGTTAGCCTGAGAACTGTCGGGGCTACGGATACTGATGAGCCGTTGATGGTTGTATTCTACTCAGGCGACGGGAAATTCAACACAATAAACTGGAAAGAAGAGGGTAAGACCATAATCCTGATCAATAATGCTATTCACCCGGGAGAACCCGACGGTATTGTCGCCAGTATGCAACTGCTTTGGGATGTTTCACATAATGTGATCAAAATTCCCGGCAATATTGTACTTGCCATAATACCTGTATTCAATATCAGCGGGGCAACACGCCTCAGAGAGCATTCGCGGGCAAATCAGAACGGCCCGGCATTGACGGGATTCAGGGGTAATGCCCAGAACCTGGATCTTAATCGTGATTTTATCAAAATGGATGCCAGGGAAACACGTAGTCTGGTATACCTTTTTGATCTGTTGAAACCTGATATACTTATCGATAATCACGTCAGTAACGGAGCAGATTACCAGCACATAATGACCTTGTTGAGTACACAACATAACAAGCTGGGTGGCCCCATGGGAAAATACCTCAACTCTACATTTGAGCCGGCTATATATAAAGACATGAAGAAACAAGGTTATGACCTGGTGCCTTATGTAAATGTATGGGGAACAACGCCAGATAAAGGCTGGCCGTCATTTCTGGAAATACCAAGATTTTTGAGCGGGTATGCCGCCATTAAAAATACTTATGCATTTGTGGCAGAAACACACATGCTGAAACCTTTTTCTGTACGGGTAAGGTCTACATACGCACTCATGCACAGTATTATTGATTTTGCGGCTACTCATGCTAATGAATTGTCAGCAACGAGGCTTGAACAGGCTGACTGGATAGCTAAAAGCACAGAGTTGGCAATTGATTGGGCAGTTGACACAACTAAACCGACTATGATAGAGCTGAAAGGGTATGAAGGTGGCATGAAACCCAGCGACATTTCGGGACAGCCCAGGTTGTATTACGACCGCAATAAACCATTTGTGAAGCAAGTACCTTTTTATAATACTTGTACTGTTTCGCATAGTGTTACCGTGCCTGTAGCATATGTCATTCCGCAAGGTTGGAACAAAGTAGTGACACGCCTGAAACTGAACGGAGTGAAGATGGAGCAACTTAATAATGATACTGTACTGGCATTGACCGTTTACCATATTACCGGGCACAAAACAGGACCCGATCCCTACGAAGGGCATTACCTGCACACAGATGTAGAGGTGAGTAAGGATAAACAGCAATTACAACTGAGAAAAGGTGACTACATAATACGTACAGCACAACCGGCAAAGCGTTACCTGGTAGAAGTATTAGAACCGACCGCACCTGATGCTTTCTTTGCATGGGGATTCTTCGATGCCATACTTCAGCAAAAGGAACACTACAGTGCCTATGTATTTGAAGACCTGGCAACTGAGATGCTAACAAAAGATGCCGGACTGAAAGCATTATATGAACAAAAGAAAATGGCTGATCCTGAATTTGCAAAGGACGGTAATGCCCAGTTACATTTCATATACAACGCTTCTGGCTACCACGAGCCGGAGCATATGCGCTATCCTGTATTCAGGTTAGAATAGCTTGTCTATCGCTTCTGCGAGTTTTCGGTCCTTATCTGTAACAATGTCACCGGCTTCGTGTGTGTTCAGGCGTATGTCCACTTTGTTCCATACATTACTCCAGTTAGGGTGGTGTTCATGCTTTTCGGCAATTAATGCTACTCTTGTCATAAAAGCAAAGGCTTCTGAGAAGTCTTTAAAAGTGAAACTTTTTCTCAGTTCGTTATTTTGTTCTGTCCATGCCATAATAACTGATTTATTTTGTAAGCTACAAATTTATTGCAGGCTTACAGTTGACTATTTTGTATCAAACCACACAGGCTTTTCGTTGTCCCAATCGCCGTTGTAGTTCACGGTCAGTTCTTCGCCGGCTGCTACATCACTTATGGTCTTTACCATCATTGTCTCAGCTGAATAATCCATAAAATATTCGCAGTTGGAAGCAGTGGAGTGGTTGTACACGGATATATAACCTTGTGCCATGCAGCATAAGTTTTTTCCATCAGGTTTCCACTCAAATATATAATCATGCAGCAGGGTCTGGTCCAGAAGCTTACGTTCATCAGCGGTCATTACTATCACAGGCGACACCTCGATAGTGGTGCCTGCGGCAAGTGGAATGTTCGTGAACACACCATTGCCTTTGTCTTCCGTATGCTGTACAAAAATGCCTTGTAGTATTTCCATGTAGTTATAAAAAGAAGAAGCCCTCCTGTTTTAAGCAGGAGGGCTTCTTTATTAGCGTTTGTTACATTTCGTTTACTTGTTCAGCTTCGGCAGCAGCAGCTTGTCGTTGTGCCAATATACCCTGCATGCCTTCGTCCTCCGAAACAATTTCAACCTTTACTTTGGCAAGTCCCTGGTTATGATAGCCGAGTTTTTTTGCACATACGCTCGCCATATCAATGAGCCTTTTATTATTCTTGCTCATACGGTCATTGATGCGTACATAAAGGTATTTGCCATTGCTCAGGTTGGTTACTTTAACATATGTATTGAGCGACAAAGTATTGCTGGCTGCCGTAAACTTATCATTACTGAATATCTCGCCCGTAGACGTTGGCCTGCCTACGAACTTATCGTGGTAGTAGCTGGCCACACCTTTGGATACGGCTTCGTCAGTAATATTCCTGCCCACAATTTCCGGATCTGCTTCAGTAGTCTGAGCAAACGAAAATTGCGCTAAGAATAAAACGGTTAAAACAATAAATATGAATCTCATGATAACATATTATTAATTGGCAGCAAATGTACTGCAAATTTTTAATATTGTACCTATTAATATGTTAAATTAATCCTTGCTGTGGCCTTTGTAACTCGGTCTTTTTTTGCCAAAGTCCTTATTGTCAGACCTTTGTGAATAACTTCTTTCTCTATGTCCTTTCCCGCTTTTTTCTCTGTTCCCACCTTTAAATCCTCCACCTGACCTGCCGCCTGAACGACCACCATATGCTGCGCCACCACCTGAGCGACCGCCCTGTGCCTGGTCGGCTTCTTCGATACGTATCTTTCGGCCGTTAACTTTTTTCTGCGAGAGTGCGGTGATGATAAAATCAACTGCAGTACCCGGAACATTGAAAAAGCTGCTTAATTCTCTAACCGTTATTCTTTGTATCAGGTTGGACTCTATATCTGTAGCGCCAACTACCAGGTCCAATAATTTCTTGCTGGATGAGATACCGTCTTTTTCACCCATATTCATAAACAATCGCACACTGTCACGATTGCCCCTTGCCGATTTTTCGCCACCATCATAACCTGCATTCAGATCTTTGGCATGGTGATAAGCTCTCATGGTATCTTCCAGTTGCAACCATATTAACCTGCGTATCAGCTCATCCTTATCCATATCTGCAAAGCGCTCATGAATAGAATTGAGATATACTTCGGCAAAGTCTTTCTGTGGCTCAGCAGTGGCTATCTGCTCCAGGTGGAAGAAAAGGCGCTTGCGCACTACTTCAGCACCATCAGGAATATCGCTGCGGTTGAATCGCTGTTTTACCAGTCGTTCAATCTGGCGGATATTAGATATCTGTTTCGGAGAAACAATAGACATACAGATACCTGATTTTCCGGCGCGGCCGGTACGTCCGCTACGGTGCGTATATACCTCAGGGTCGTCGGGCAACTCATAGTTGATAACGTGTGTTATATCATTTACGTCAATACCCCGTGCTGCCACATCTGTAGCAACAACTATCTGCAAAGCCTTGTTTTTAAAACGTTCCAGCACTTTAGTACGCATACTCTGGTCCATATCTCCGTGCAGCGGGCTTACATGATAGCCCATCTTCATCAGTTTCTCAGATACTTCCTGGGCGTCATTTTTAGTGCGGGTAAAGATGATGCCATATATACCCGGAGTAAAATCCAATAGCCTGCGTAATGTTTCGAAACGGTTGTGATGATTCGTTACATAGTATTGGTGGTCAATATTCTCGTTGAGCGAGTTTTCAGCTGCTACGGCAAATTCCTTCCATTCACTCATGAAACGCTTGGCTATCTTACGCACGTCGTTTGACATGGTAGCTGAGAACAGCCAGGTGTATTCACGCTCAGTGGCAGAAGATAAAATGAATTCGATATCCTCGCGGAAACCCATGTTCAGCATTTCGTCCGCTTCATCGAGCACTACATATTTCACCTGGTCTAATGATACAGCTTTGCGCTCCAGCAGGTCGATTAGACGGCCGGGAGTAGCTACGATCACTTGTGTGCCGGATTTCAGGCTACGTATCTGTCCACCTATGGACACACCGCCGTAAACTGCTGTGGTGTTCAAGCCACGCATATACTGCCCGTATTTCTGAAATTCCGTCTCTATCTGCATACACAATTCACGTGTAGGACTGAGAACTAATGCCTGCACATGTTTCTGTGCAACGTCGATGTTGTGCAATAGCGGAAGTCCGAAGGCGGCAGTTTTGCCTGTACCCGTCTGGGCAAGGCCAATAATGTCGTTTGGAGTAGAAAGCAGGAAAGGCACTACCTTTTCCTGAATTGGCGTAGGGTTTTCAAACCCTAATTCCGATACGGCACGAGTCAATTCTTCTCTCATCGAGAAGTCTTTGAATGTTACCATTTTAATAAAGAACTTAAATTTTTAATTAAGGGCGCAAAGGTACGGGTAATAATTGACAATAAGCAAAATACTTTATTTTATTGGTATTTAAGGCCGAAATAGTAACTCCGTTTTTATTTGTTATTGGGTGTTTTTCCCCTGTTTTTTCTCATATATATTACAGAATTTGCAGTATTGATCATACATCAATCAACAACGATGAGATACTATTCTGTAAAAACTGAAATAGCCGATAAGAAACGCAGGCACGATATGGTAGGGCATCTTATAGACCTGAAAGCTGACCTTGCCAAAGCTGTACCGGAAAAGATATTCAATGAGAACTTGCTGGTAGCTACATGGAATATCAGGGATTTCGGCTCTAATAAATTCGGGCATGGGCATCGCTTGCCGGAGAGTTATTTTTATATAGGTGAGATATTATCTGCTTTTGATGTGATAGCGGTACAGGAGGTAAGTGATGATCTTACAACCTTTCAGAAGCTTATGTATATCATGGGCCCTGATTGGGACTACCTGCTGACAGACGTTACAGAAGGAGCTCCCGGGAATGGGGAACGTATGGCCTTCATATATGACACCAAGCGGGTGAGTTTTAAAAAAATAGCCGGGCAGATCGTTTTGCCCAAAGGCAGTGAAGTAGAAGATAGCCAATTTGCACGCACACCATACCTGGTAGCATTCCAGGCAGGGTGGTTCAAGTTTCAACTGTGCACAGTTCATATTTACTACGGGGCCGACACAGGTAATGCACTTAAGAAAAGGGTGGGAGAAATTGCAGCTATTGCACAATTTTTCGGTAAGAGAGCTAAGCGAAAGGAAGAGAACCTGATACTATTAGGTGACTTTAATATTGTAAGCCCGACGCACCAGACCATGGAAGCGCTGGAACAAAATGGATTTATTATCCCCGACCATATTAAGAATAAGCCGGTTACCACAAATATGGGTAAAACCAAGTATTATGACCAGATAGCCTATATGGAAAAGAAGGGCGAAGTCTTGTTTGCTGCCAATGATAATAGTTCAGGTGCTTATAACTATTATGATAAGGTTTTTTCGGACGAACAGTATGAGTACTTCAAGCCTGAAATATTGAAGATTATTATGGGTAAGATGTCTGATCTGCAAACGGTATTGAACAACACTACGTCTGCAACAAAACAAAAGTCAACGCAAAAAGCAATAGATGATCTCAGATCCATGGCCGGTGATGACAAAGAACTCAGGAAATATTACGAAAAAAAGTGGCGAACATTCCAGATGTCAGACCACTTGCCAATGTGGGTTGAACTAAAGATTAACTTCAGCAACAACTACCTGAATATTGTGAAAGCCGAAGCGGGGGATTAATTACTCCTTTTCTTTTTTTTCTTTTTGTTTGAATGGACTGTAACAGTTGCTGCAGTGGACTTGTTTTGCTTGCTTGCCTGGGGTGGGTACTCAAAATTATATATAGCACGGGATAACTTTAAAAACAAAGCACTATTTCCCATGTACAAGGCTATAAGAGGGAAAGCCTTGAACAATCCACGTTTAGCGGTTGTGATATTGAACCATTTAGTAACATAAATGAGCATTGGCAACCCTAAATAAATGACCAGTATACCAAATAGTAGCAGGCGGGCTTCTTTATTAAATGAACGAAAGAATATGGCATCAATTAATAGAATAAGTAAGAAGAAATATATGAAGTATCCATACAAAGCAATATTAATGCCACCGAATATGAGCCTTGAATTGATCTTACTCAACCAACCGAAGAAAGAAGTTGCGGGCGAAAAGTTTAATTCAGCACCCAGGTTAAGGCCGGGTGGAAGGTAGTATTTTACAAAAATGTCGATCCATATAAAGTAGAAAATAAAAGGTACTGCAAGGAATAACACGAGGTTGATGATTACCCTCTGAATGCTTACTTTTTCCTGCCATAAACGGAAGAATATATAAGGTGTTATCAAACCTGCAAATATCAGTGTTTCTACACGAATGAAGGTGGCAAAACCAAACATAAGACAGCTGTAAAGAAAGCATGAATTTTGTTTGTGCTCAAAGTATTGGTTCAGGAAGTAAAAACCGGCGAAAAAGAATACCATGTTACTGTAATCCCATAACAGTATGTATGTATAGCCATAAAGCTCCGGAATTGAGATGAACAAAAGGGTTATTAAACCGGCTAATACAGGGTGTAGTTTTTCTCTCAAAAGACTGTATAGCCATGTCAGAAAACATAAAACAATGATTGTTAGCCATACCTGCCCAAAAGGATGTACCAGTAATTTGTATACTATCTGAAGGTCACTGATGAAAGGAGGTTTCAATAGGTTGGGTGTAGCCTCCAGAAGATTCATACTGAAAACAGAATTGTTCAAAGTATGTTCTTCTATCGCATATTTTGCCAGGGCTTCCGGGCCAGAAAGGACATCTCTTGCATTGGGCGGAAAATAATAAGTACGCCATATACTTGGTATCATAATGAATACCAGAAAGAGAATAAACAGCACTTCATACAAGGAGGGCAGTTTATACTCCTTGTTTTTCAATTGTAATATTGAAAAATTATACCTTTTAAATGGTATTGCAAACAGGGCAATTGATATCAAAGATATAGATAGGATAATGTTGGTTTTTGTAATAGGTATGTGAGCAAGCTCAATGAGCATTGGCACCAGGGATATTACCATGATCCCATTCAACATTGCCAGGACAATAGTATGTAACGTTTTTTGCTTTATGTTAAACAAAGCCAGTATGCCTCTGCCGGCAACGAATTGTGTTGTTAAAAGAAATATTAAGCCGGGGATATTCATGACGATCAGGTGTTTTTGTAAATTTCAATCACTTTACTTACTTCTGTTGAGTCTTTCAAAGGTTGATATATAAACTCTTTGCCATTATGTATCAGGCACCCCGTGGCTTTATAAACATCTTTGCATTTAATAGTTGTTGTTTTGAGACCGGTAAAATAATAACAGACCACAGGTTCGGGGATCAGTATTCTTGCGTCTATTTTTTTATAATATGATTGTGGCGGTAATAATACCAACGGGTCAGATTTATCTTGCTTTTTTATGAAATCTGTAATTGTGACGATGGCAGTATAAGATGATTGCCAGCGAATTTCTTTCCGCTCCTCCAGTTTCATATGTTCTGTCTGGGTCGCAATTTCTTCTGCAAAAGAAAGTATACGGTTCTCCAGCCATTTTTTATTGGCCGGGATATTCAAATATATGATCACAACAAAGGTGGTGATTAGTAAGATGATGATTTGCCGGTTGTTCATGATGTGCAAACTATTTACTGATCTTAAACTGTAATGACGTATTTCAATTTGAAAAGGTTAGTATGATAAGTAACTCTTTAACAGGATAATAATGTCAATAAAAGATGTTTTTAATAGTTGGTTTTAGTAGTTGGTTAATAATTATCTAGTATTTGCTGGTTTTTATTAATCTACTGTTACAGTGATCGAAATGCTGAAATGACTGTTGTCGCGAATAATTTGTATTTCAGGAGTTGTTATCGCGATGTTATCGCGTAGCAAATCAAATGTTATCAGCAGGTTGTTTTTTTGGAGTAGGGGGGTGGTGGAGTGTATTTTTACCCGAAACACACCAGGTCTGTTTAGACAATATTCCTGGATCAAAACAAAAGTAAAAACGCACGATGTTATTTAATTCGTTTGAATTCCTGCTGTTCTTTCCGGCAGTGGCCATACTGTTTTTTCTTTTGCCTCACAAATTGCGCTGGCTGCATTTGTTGATGGCAAGCTTCCTCTTTTACATGGCATTTTTGCCGGTATATATATTAATACTGGCAGTCACGATCGTGGTAGACTACTTCGCCGGTATCTATATAGAGCGTAGCGCTGGCAGTAAACGAAAGTGGATATTGGTAGCAAGCATTGTTGCTAACGTTGGTTTCTTATGTTTTTTCAAATATTATGATTTTATCATTGGCAACCTGAATACTGTAATTCCCTTCCACATACCTGTAATGGATGAATTATGGATATCCTCAGTTATCGTTCAGTGGAATAATTATGTCAACCATTTGTTCAATACATCTCTTGGAACAGATTTTCCGATCCTGCAGAATATTATTCTACCGATAGGCTTGTCATTCCACACTTTCCAGGCCATGAGTTATACTATAGAGGTATATAAAGGCAGGCAGACAGCTGAGCGCCACTTTGGTATTTATGCGTTGTATGTGATGTTTTTCCCACAATTGGTAGCGGGGCCAATTGAACGCCCGCAAAATGTTATTCACCAATTCCACGAGAAAAAATATTTTAATACTGAGAACCTGATAACCGGAGCCAGGCTTATTGCATGGGGGCTGTTTAAAAAGGTAGTGATTGCAGACAGAGCCTCATTGTATGTAGATATTGTGTATAGCGACCCATCTGCATACCATTGGTTAAATCTACTTTTGGCGTCACTGTTCTTTACTATACAGATCTATTGCGACTTTTCGGGTTACTCTGATATAGCTATAGGTTCTGCCCGTATTATGGGCTACGACCTGATGACCAATTTCAGACGCCCATACTTTGCAACAAACATCAAAGAGTTCTGGAGTAAGTGGCATATATCCTTGTCAACATGGTTTCGCGATTACCTGTATATACCTCTGGGCGGTAACAGGGTAAAATACAGTCGTTACCTCCTGAATATTGCTATTGTATTTGTAGTGTCAGGTATTTGGCATGGAGCTAACTGGACCTTTATAGTGTGGGGCGGGCTGCATGCAGCCTACCAGGTTGGGTATATCGTTTATGAGCGATATGCGGATAAAAAGGGCTGGAACAGGGATACCTGGCTGGGTAACTTCTTGGGGTGGTTTGTAACATTTGGTGCCGTAGTTTTTGCTTGGATATTCTTCAGGGCAAAAGATCTGAACCAGGCGTGGTTGTTTATCCGCAATATGATGACGTTTCAAACCCCGGCGCCATTTAAAATGACGTTACTGGCTGCTGATGAACGAAGTGGCTTTGGCATAACCAGTATGTTGCTGATAGCGTTGTTTGGTACGGCCTTGCTATATGTAGAAAAGTATTACAGGTCAGATCTGTCTGAGTTGAATAACAGGCCAAAAATGGACCTTGCATTTATAACGCTTACAGTGGCAGCTACTATAGTATTTGGCGTGTTTGTCAGAGAAAGCTTTATATACTTTCAATTTTAGAGGAATATGAAAAGGAATTATTTATTAAGACTTACAACATCACTGGTACTGGCAATGGGAATCTCATGGCTGGCGTACAACGGCGTTATATGGTCGGACAGAAAATACTTTCATTCTATTGCCAAAAACGAGTTTGTATTTCTTGAGGATACAACCACTTATGATATATTATTGCTGGGTTCCTCCCGTGTAAAGAACATGGTCAATCCAAGGGTGGTTGATAGCGTCACAAAGCTCAATAGTTTCAATGCCGGGGCCAGTGGAGCGAATGCCCTGGAAATGAAAACGATACTTGAATCGTATTTGCTGCAACACAGGCCACCTAAATATATGGTATTGACACTGGACCTCTACTCGCTGGAGAATGACAGGTCATTGCAGTATTATCCTTCATATATTACCTGCGCAGCATCGTCGCCAATAGAAAAAGCTTTGAAGAATGAAGGTGTGCACACTTATCTATATAAATACCTGCCTTTCCTCAAACTGGTTGAACTGAATGACTACTATAAGGGTATAGTTGTTAAATCATTAAAAGGACAAACGGATATTGGAGACGGCGATTATTATTATAAAGGATATGTAAGTAATACAGATGTAGAAATTGAAAAAGATGAACTGAAACCACTTCGTTTTTTCGGAGTAACACAAGAGGGCATTGATGCCGTAGGGGATATTATTAATATATGCAGGCAAAAAAATATAGAGCTTGTATTAACCTATGCACCAGAGTACAAAAAGTTCATTATACGTGGCACACCAACACCTGAGCGCATATTCAAGGTGTATGACTCAATTGCAACTGTGAACAATATTCCTTACCTGAGACATGAGAACCTGGCCTTGAGCACGGACCCACAACTTTTTGCCAATAACGGTCACCTGAATAAGAGAGGGGCGGATGTGTATTCCGAAGTATTATCAGAACAATTAATAACACTCGGGTTTATTCAATAAACCCAAACAAGAAATAAAAAACACACGATCAATGAAAAAAGTATTCATTTTTTCAACATTGGAGATAGCTCCATGGGGAGGTAGCGAGCAAATGTGGTCAGATGCTGCACTCAAGTTGTCTGATATGGGTAACAAGGTCATGACCAATACCATGGAGTGGCCCAAAGTACAAGACAAACTGCAACAGATAAAAGAGCATGGAGGCCTTTTGAGTTTCAGACCTAATTATCATATAAAGGGCAATATTACCGATAAGGCATTGAATAAGGTGAAAGACATAGGCTGGAAAAGAGCTGTTGCTTCTTTTGATCCTGATGTGATATTGATAAGCGAGGGTGGTGCTTTTGATAATGCTATTATGCAGCACGGTCAATGGCTATTGTCGCTCAAAAAGCCTGTATATATCATGTCGCAGTTTTTGCTCGAGTATGAATATATTCAACCGCAAAGAAGAAGTTTTTTCATCGACTATTTTCAAAAAGCGAAGAAGATATTTTTTGTAAGCAACAGGAACAGAACTGTGGCAGAACGAACTATAGCAAGACATATTGATAATGCTGCTGTTATAAAAAATCCTATTAAGATAAAGAAAACAACGGAAAAGTATCCTGCTACTGATGTGTACAATATTGCTGTTGTGGCCAGGCTGGAGTCTGACGTGAAAGGTTATGATATAATTATTGAAACCTTTGCCCGGCCGCAGTGGAAAGACAGGAACTATGTAGTTAATGTATATGGTTCAGGCCCGCACGAAGAGTACATAAGAGAGTTGGTTGCATTCTACGGCCTGGAAGAGAAGATCAACTTTATGGGTTTTGAAAATGATGTTGTGAATATATGGAACAAGAATCATATCCTGTTATTGCCTTCAAGAGGCGAGGGGACACCATTATCGCTACTGGAGGCTAATTATTGCAAAAGAGCTGCTGTTGTTACTGACGTAGGAGGCAATGCAGAGGTGATCACAGAAGGGGTGAATGGTTTTGTAGCGGAAGCACCCGTCCTTACATGCGTGGCAAATGCTATGGAGCGCGCATGGTCCAGGAGAAAAGACTGGGAAGTAATGGGCCTTGTTGCCAAACAGAACATAGACAATATGTACCAGACTGACGCAGTTGAAGAGTTGATAAAGGAAATATCCTGCTGATTGTCAGCAGGATCATTTCCTTTTTACGAATGAAACAAATTCAAGGAGCTCCTGTATCCGGTCGCCGGAAAGAGGGATCTCGGTATTGTCATTCATGATAATGTATCCGCCGTCTGATTTTATATACCCTGTAATGTATTGAACGTTGACCAGGTAGGATTTATGACACCTGAAGAATGTGTTTTGATTATCCAGGGTATCTTCTATGTTTTTCAGGGTACGGCTGATGACCATTTTCCTGCCGTCAGTAAAGTGTATTTCGGTATATGAGCTGTCAGCCTTAAAGAATAATATCTGGTCGAGTTCAAGAAACTTAACAGTATTTCCTTCAGGTACCGCAATTTTCCTTATTCCCTGTTGAGATAAATTCTCCTTTAATGTCTCGTATGCTTGTCTGTTCCGGTCTGTCAGTTTTTTAAAACGTTCAATAGATTGCTCTAGATCTGATGGCTCTATCGGTTTCAACAAGTAGTCTATTGCCGATAATTTAAACGCACGTATGGCATACTGGTTGTAAGCAGTTGTGAAGATAATGGCAAAGTCTATTTCATCCTCGTCAAAGAACTCCAGCAATTCAAGACCTGTATGTCCCGGCATCTCTATATCAAGAAATACAAGGTCAGGCTTATATTTCCTGATGGCTTTTACACCGTTGGGCAGGTCAGCACAATCAGCAAGCACTTCCACGTTCGGACAATACTCTTTTAGCAGGCCCTTCAGCAAATTACGTGCCATCAGTTCATCATCAACGATTATTACTTTTATCATGTCGTATGTTATTCTTTTATCAATGGTATGGTTATACTGACAGTGGTTCCGGCTGGTCGGTCAAACTCGTCTGATTTATCAGTGTATACTACACCTATATTTTTGTTCTCTTTATTTAATATTTCTATGCGTTTCATGGTCGCCTTTGTTGCAAAGGACTTATGCTTGTCTGTTCTGATCTTGTTCAGTTCCATGCTTTTCTTCCTGCCAATACCATTATCGTCAATTATTATGGACAGATTACCTTTATTTTTGCAGAAATAAACTTGTAATGTCTTTTCTCCATTTTTATGTAATAATCCGTGTTTAATTGAGTTCTCAATATAAGGTTGCACGATCATGGAAGGTATGCGGGTGATCTCCGGGTCAATACCCTGTTCTGTATTTATTGAATATTGAAATTCATTATTGAACCTTACTTTTTCCAGGTCGAGGTAAAGTCTCAAGGCGTTGATCTCTTCAGCCAGGGTAATGGTCTCTTTCTCGGTCATTTCCAGGATCGTCCGGGTGAGTTTTGAGAATTTTGAAAGATAGGTAGAAGCATTTCTTTTATCGTCGGCAATGATGAATGCTTGTATCGTATTAAGTGCATTGTAAAAAAAGTGCGGGTTCATTTGCGAACGGATGGAAGTAAGCACCGATTTATGCAGGTTGCGTTCCAACTCTACCTTGTCCGTCAATAGTTGGTTCTGTTTTTTTAACAGGCCTGTCTGCCATCTATAATAGGTATAAGCCAGCGACACCACCAGAAACACGACCATGGTAAGGAACCATGCTGTATTCCAGAAGGGTGGTTGTATGTTAAGGGTTATTGTATCGGTTGGAATTATTGAAGTTTCCCCGGATAATTCTCCTATGTAAAAAGCAATTTTATAATTTCCCGGAGATAACGATGCAAGCTTCAATGCACCCGAGGCTTTTGAGTTGTGTGTCCATTTCCCATCGTTTATTTTATAGTATAATGAATGTGCGTCAGGATTTCGATAGTATATTATTGAATATCTTATCTCGATATTGTTTTCATCGTATCCCAGGTCATGACGTTTTTGTGGTATGTACTCCCGGCTGTTGATGCTGATGGAAGTGATGTTGAAGATAGGTGCTGCCGCTATGGTATTTTCTTTTGCAGGTGTTGTGATAATACCCCGGTTGGTAGCAACCATCAGCAAATCTCCTAATGGCTTGATGTCCCTGATCTCTTCGCTCTTGATACCCCTTAGTATTCCCGTAGAAATGAGTGAACCGCTCCGGGAATTGTATTTTTTAATACCGCGGTCTGTCATCACAATAAGTTCATCATTCACCGGGCACATTCTGTATAAATGCAGGCCTTTACTATCTTTTACTGTTGTTACCTGGTCGTTGCTGTCAATGACCAGTAGTGTGTTCGTTGCCGTAATGGCAAATATCCTGTGGTCAAACAACTCCAATTGCGTAGCATAGATCTGCTCATTATCAGACGTCACTTCTCTAATGGAAATATTATCCGGTGTAATCTTGTACAGGCCGTTGTTGCCGCCGAAATATATGGCTGAGGTATATGGTGAGTATGCAACAGAACTAAATCTGTAGCCGGTAAGGATATGTGCCACTTTCCCATCCATATCATGGTGCGAAGATCGGAATAGCGAATCCCACTTACTACGGCCACCGGAGTGTTTCTGAATTAATCCGGCAATGCTTGTGCCGCTATATGCATAATATTTATCGTCAATGGGTATTATCCCTTTAATAGCCCTTGAATAGAAAAGCGTGGGCCTGAAATTTTGGTTAAGCACTTTCAGCGATTGTGCCACTAGCATAAATTCACCGCCATATGGGTCTCTTCTGAAGGCTAGAACGTCATGAGAAAGACTATCTCTATACCTGAGTAATAACGTGTTGTTATCGTGGTTGAATGAATATACCTCATTCTTATTTGTGGAAATGTAGACTTCGTCTTTGTTGGTAACAATAAAAGATGGGGAACAGTTACGCATTTCTGTCAACCTCATGTTCAGGTCAGGCACAAACATTATTCCTTCGTTCAGTGTGCTGAACCAATAATTACCTTCCTTGTCATTAAATACGCCTGAAATATTTTTATCCTTAAATAATGGCTTGTTGTCGTTTGCAGGGTACCCTTTTGCATCAAAGGCTAATGTGCCGGCTGTACTGCAAAACCAGTAGTAGTTGCCGGAAAACATGGCAGCCTGTACATACCGAATTCCCGACACGTCAAAATTAACTTTGTTGACTCCGCCTATTAGCTCGTATATTAACCCATGGAAATCTCCCTTGTCCATGGTGAAAATACGCCCCTGGTTGGCAAGGACCGGGTAGCCCATATACAAATCCTGTTTTTTGATGTCGTTACTGGAGCTAATCGTAAACAATGTTCACCTAATGTTACATAATAGGCATTGTTACCACACACAGAGTTGACATATAATGAGGTGGAGTCGTTTACACGTTTCTTAAGTTTAAGTGTCCGGATGTCGAAAAAGTCAAAACCGTTTTTCCCGATAACTACCACCTCGCTGTCTACAATGCCAAATGGAGTAAATCCTATTGTTTCGTTTTGGGCACGAAGCGGGTACAAACTGTCATTTTCAACATAGTAAAGATATCCGTCAAAATTCTGGTACCATATACGCCCCAGCTTATCTTCAACAATATTTGTTCCTGGCTTTGAGGTCTGTTCGTGACAGGTATAGGTCTTGAATTCATGACCGTCATATTTAGTCAGCCCTTCGGCATGTGCTATCCAGATAAAACCCTTGCTGTCTTGTGTAATGTGATAGACCGTATTTGAGGGTAACCCTGTATTAGTGCTTATAGGTATGTAATATGGGTCTTGTCCATACGTACAGGCGGGCCCGGCGCATAAGAGAATGATTATTACTATGGCATTTCTCAAGTGCATGTGAGCAATGTAATAAATATAGCTTTCGCTTGCACCTGTGGTTAGCAAAATGTCTTTTATGGTTAGTAAACGGCCTTTCACTAACCGGATCGTGTATTTGACTGACTCAGGCGTATCGCAGCCATAATTAGTCACCATATTGCAGGTACAAGAAAGGACGCGAGTAATAAAAATGCAAAAGAGGTTTATTGCCCTTGTTTTAAAAGCAATAAAACACCCACATGAAACGTAAGCGGGCGGCTAGAAAGCCGCCCGTACTTTTTATCTACCGTCCTTACCTAATTCTCTTCTGCAAACCAACCCACCAGCTCCTCATCTTCCTTTGTTACCTTGGTTGGCGTTAGTTTCCGGGCAATTTTTACCAGTTTTAGGTATTCTGCCCTGTATCCTTCATTGTCGTCTCCCTTGCCGGCCTTTCCCAGGGTAAGCACCTTATCGTAGGTAGAGGTGCCTTTGTAGGCAGAGTCTTTCAACAACATCCCGAACATGGCTACTGAACCGGCAAATTGTATATCAGGACGCGCCTCGGAAATGTTGTGCATGTTATTGGCTATTACATGAGACATTTCCATGCTTGTTTTGCCATTAGGCCTTTTATACCTGAACTTCACTGTTGCCAGTTCCCCTGTGATATTGCCCGGTTGCATACCCTGGTATTTCAGGTCGGATACATCTCTTATTTTGCCAGACCTTACGCCTGCAGGGATGATCTCATATATGATAGTCACACTATGGCCGGAACCCATATCTCCTGCATCTTTTTTGTCATCTTTAAAATCTTCTTCGTTCAACAACCTGTTCTCATATCCTACCAACCTGTATGCTTGCACCAGCGCCGGGTTGAACTCGATCTGTGTTTTTACATCCTTTGCTATGGTGAAAACAGTACCTCCAAATTCTTTAACCAGTGTTTTCTTTGCCTCTTCTATGTTGTCAATGTATGCATAGTTGCCGTTCCCTTTATCTGCCAACACCTCCATTTTTGAGTCTTTGTAATTACCCATGCCATATCCCAGGCAGGTCAGGTAAATGCCGCTTTCTCTTTCTTTTGTTATCAGTCTTTCTAATTCGTTGTCTCCGCTTATTCCGACGTTAAAGTCGCCATCAGTTGCCAGCACTATTCTGTTGTTGCCGCCACGTATATAATTGTCATTCGCTATTTTGTAAGCCAGTTTAATGCCCGCGCCACCTGCTGTTGAACCTCCTGCCTGCAGCCTGTCAAGTGCCTCATATATAGCCTGTTTCTGATCGCCGGGGGTGGGCGGAAGCACCATGCCTGCACTGCCAGCATATACCACTATCGCTATTTTGTCTTTTGCACGCAGGTTATGTGCCAGCAGTTTCAGCGATTCTATTACCAGTGGTAGTTTATTTGGGCTGCTCATAGAACCCGACACGTCTACAAGGAATACCATGTTCGAAGCGGGTAGAGTTTCTACAGCCATTGTCCTGGCTTGCATACCTATGTGCAGTAATTGATGGTCCGGCTGCCATGGGCAATCAGTGAGTTCAGTAACAATGGCGATGGGGTCGTTACCCTCTGGTTGCGGGTAGCTATAATTAAAGTAGTTGATCATTTCCTCTATACGCACCGCGTCAGCAGGAGGTAGTTGCCCTTCATTCAGAAACCTGCGTATGTTACTGTATGAGGCCCTGTCCACATCTACCGATATAGTGGATAAGGGATTTGCTTTTACGGTTTTATAATCATTCTCCGGTTCTTTCTTGTAAGATTCCACGCTGGGGTTGTAGTATACAGGGTTAGCCAATACTGTCTTTTGCCTGCCACGCCTGCCCGATGCGGTTGATACCATATTTGACGTATTCCGGGTCGGCATGCTCTCTAATTGATCAGACATAATGGTCGTATTACTTCCACTGTATTTATCTATCAATGGTACTTTGTAGTCGACAATAACTATCTCATCCAAAGTTGTTGACGGGTTTAACTTGAATTTTACTTCAGTGGGTTTGCCAACAGACACTATTATACCAACTGTTTTACTCTCCTTATAGCCTATGTACTTTACAGTCACATCATATCTGCCTGGCTGAAGAGGTTTGATCACATAATTTCCATCAAAATCGGTCGTCGTTCCGCCTTTCATAATTCCTCCCTGGAATGCCTGTACTACTGCAGAAATTACAGGTTCACTTCTGTCATCTACTACGTTGCCCACAATAGAGCCCGAGGTGCCTTGTGCAGCGAGCCTCACTCCAAAGGTGAGTATGATCACGAGCATTTTAATCATCCGTTTCATAAGCTTGTATTTTTTCAGTTAATCATCTGATTCTAATCCTTGATTCAAATGTCCTGTGTTTTCCACAAATAAACTTTCAGTTTATATGAATGTGGCTGTCTTGTGACCGATTATCTACTTTTGTATTACAAAATTTTGGCGTTTAGTAATGCAGTTGTAATAATTGCCTGAAGGTGGGTTGGCATGCATTTATGGCAAGGAGTTTGTGCCGCAAAAAAAAGCACGCTGCATTCGCAGCGTGCTTTTCAGATTGAATATTTATAAGTCTACCACACTTTTGCACGAATGCTATCAGCGCGGTACATCTTGTCGCCTTCGTTTATATTGAATGCTTGGTAGAACTCAGGCATATTGCTCAATGGGCCGTTGGTTCTCCATTCTACAGGAGAGTGCGGGTCAGTGATGATCCTGTTAGCCAGTTCTGCATCACGTGTGTTTGCGCACCATACCTGTGCCCAGCTAAGGAAAAAACGTTGGTCAGGTGTAAACCCATCTATCTTTTCTCCTTTTTTAGCTTGTTCGGTTTTATGGAATGCTTCGTAGGCAATAGCCAATCCACCCAGGTCTGCCAGGTTCTCGCCTAGTGTCAGTTTACCGTTCACGTGCACGGTATCCAGTACGGTATAGTTGTTGAACTGGTCAACTACTACACCTGTTTTAGCGTCAAATCTTTTGGCATCTTCATCGGTCCACCAGTTCTTCAGGTTCCCATCCGCATCGTATTTGCTACCCTGGTCATCAAAACCATGCGTCATTTCATGGCCAATTACACCACCTATACCACCATAGTTTACAGCATCGTCGGCATCTTTGTCAAAGAACGGGAACGCCAGGATACCTGCCGGGAATACGATCTCATTAAAAGCGGGATTGTAATATGCGTTTACGGTTGGAGGTGTCATGAACCATTCTGTTTTGTCAACTGGCTTGCCCAACTTGCTCATCATATAGTCATAATCAAAAGCTGATGACGCAAAGACGTTCTTTACATAGTTATCAGGCACGATGCTGAGCTTGCTGTAATCCCTCCATTTATCAGGATAACCGATCTTCTTCACAAATGTGTTCAGCTTACCTATTGCCTTATGTTTAGTTTCTTCAGACATCCAGTCAAGGCGTGTTATACGGTCTTCGTATGTTTTTTGCAGGTTGTTCACCAGGTCCAGCATACGTTGTTTGGCCTCCGGAGTAAAGTATTTGTCAACATAAGTTTTACCCAGCAGTTCACCAACACCACCGTCAACTACGCGGAGTACGCGTTTCCAACGAGGTTTTTGTTCCTGTAGACCACTTACAGCTTTACCATAAAAGTCAAAGCGTGCATTGTCATAATCACTACCCAGGTAGGGAGCCATGTCATTAACTATATGGAACTTCAGGTAGGTTTTCCACACATCAACCGGAGTGTTTTGTATCAGCTTGCTTACTTCAGCCATAAATGCCGGCATACCTACAATAACAGAGTCTTCACCTGTGGCTTTCAGGTCAGCAAAAATGCTCTTCCAGTCCATGCCCGGTGTTAGTTTACTCAATTCGTCAAGGCTGTATTTGTTGTATACTTTATAAGGATCACGTCTTTCTGTACGGGTCATTGATGCACCGGCCAGTTTTTCCTCAAGTGCGTATACGTTAGCAGCCGCTGCCTGGGCTCCGGCTTCGTCCATACCCATCAATTCCATTACTTTCACCTGGTATGCCTTGTATGCATCGCGAATTTTTGAGGAACGCTCATCAGTATTGAAGTAGTAATCCCTGTCGGGCATGCCCAGGCCACCCTGGCCTATCTGGCATATTTGTTTAGTGACGTTCTTATCGTCGGGCGATACGCTGAAACCATATACTTGCGCCAATCCGATAGTATGCAGGTTGCTCAGTTCTTTTACTATGTCGTCAGCGGTCTTCATATTGTCAACTCCTGCCAGTACACCTTCCAATGGTTTAATACCAGCCGCATCGATGGCTGTAGTATCCATGCCGCTTTTGTAGAAATCGCCAACTTTCTGCTCGGCAGTGCCCTGTGCAGCGCTGGATTTAGCGGCTTCATCCAGCAGAGTGTGCAGTGCATTCATGTTGTTCTCCCTGAGTATGTCAAAGCTGCCCCACCTGGCTTCTGATTCGGGTATGGTGTTATTTTTTAACCATCCGCCATTAGCATAATAGAAGAAATTATCTCCGGGGCTAACAGTGGTGTCCATATTAGCAGGGTCTATAAATTTTCTATTGCTTGCTGTGTTGTCTTTTTGCTGACAAGATGCGATAGCTAATAGCGCAGCACCCAGTAACAAATTGTTCTTTATGTTCATTATTAGAATTTTAGAAATGCAAAGTTACTAAAGCATAACTATTTATCAGGAATGAAACAACCTGCAGGCAGGGTGAAAAACAGGGTGAAGTTATCGTATCAGGCTATCTGTTGCCTTTGACGCCGCACTCTTTTTACTTCATATATGCCCGGGAAGAAGTACTTTTTGCGGGTACCCACTTCTTTGCAGATACTGCGGGTACGCAAATGTTCAATTTTTTCAAAGACACGCCCGTCTTCTATCTGGAACCAATGACCCGGTTCCAGGTCGCAAACCAGCATATAGTATGGCTTGCGTATATCGTAATTGTAAAGAGCTTTATACAGATCCTGGTCTGTGCAGGTACTGGCCGTAGGGTTGTGCATGTATTTTATCAAAGCCTTTTCAATATCCGAAGGGAATATCTTTTTGCCGATATATGGCATGAGCATATGACGGAACTGGGTTTTCCACTCCCTTCCGTGTGCCGCAGCCTTGTGTTGGAAGTGTTCGTGAGTGATCATATGGGCTAGCTCATGTACCAGCGTAATAAGAAAATTGTACGGGTTGAGATTCACGTTAACCGTAATTCGGTGATAGGGGTGGTTAGTAGTAGGCATACGATAGTCGCCCAGCACTGTTTTTCTTTCCCTGGTTAATGTAAGGTGTATGGTATATTTTTTAAAATAGGGAGCTACCATCTGGAAAGTATCAGGTGGTAAAAATTGCTGTAACTGATATAGGGGTGTTTCTTTCTTCCTCATTTGGTCTCTCTCGCTAGTTTTGATAACAACCATGTTTCTATTGCAGTATAGGCTGCATATACCCCGAATAGTACAAATAAGGATGGCTTGTGCACATCAGGCCTGTTGATGATGGCATATACCATAACGGCGATAACGCAAACGGATAGTTTCAGGAATGATGAGGAATAGACACCTCTCACAAAAGCATCGGGCTTGCTTTTCATTTGCCTGGTCACAAGCATAAATGAACCAAAGGATAGCAATGCCATGATAACATTACCTGTCATCAGAGCCGGGAAACTGTATGCAGGAGCGATAGTTCTTAGCCAGAAAAAGATCACACTAAGTAGTATGAACAGAACTGATATAGATGCTAAGAATGTTTTTTTCATTTTTTCGGATTGTCCAGCGCTTTGATCAGTTTCCATAAGGAATATACCAGCGCGAGTAAAGGCAATATTATGATGAATAAAGGAAAATTCCATGTTGTTTTTTCATCAATATACCACCCCAGCCATGTAGCTACCGCAAGAGTACCCATCATCTGTGCGCCCAGCCCTGCATATTTCATTGCATTATTGTTTTTGTTTTCCATTGTGCAGCTGTAAATTTTAAATTAAGAAAAAATCAACTATTTTCTTTTTTTCTTCTCACTCTCCTTTTCTTTCTTTACGCTTTTGGCTGCCTGCTTCATGATTTCCTGCGATGCGGGTAACAGACTGTTTATTTCTTCCTGTCGGGTCTTTTTCAGGTCCAGGAGGCTGGTGTCAAGCGGGGTTTTCATATTCCCGGTAATTATGTTGCGTATATTCTCCTGGTATAGTTCCTGTGCTGCAACCAGGTCCGACAGTGAATCTACATTTTGCTTCAGGCGCACGATCTCCAATCTGTTCTTACCACCGGCATATCCGGGTATGTAATATTTTACCGGGGTAAACATGACCAGGGATAATGTTACTATGGCTACCAGTACAAAAAGGGTGCAGATAAGTATATATAACTTACGCATAGTCAGCCTGTAAGAGGCTACTTCTTCCAGCGATTCATCGTCTATGAAAACAACCCTGTAGTTATCATTCAGCCGCCTGAGGAAATTTTTGCTTTTGCGTGTAGATTCTTCCATGCTGTTCAATATCCCGCAAGTTACATTTTTAGCCACATACGCTATATAGCGCAGCTATTTTTATACAGAGGTTAACAAATTATGTCTGTACAGCTGCATTGCATTAATTCTCACCTTTTTAGCTATTTTTGGCGCTTTAGGGTCAGGTACTTTACATACTATTCTCAGGCAGTAAAATATTTTATGGAGAAAGTAGTTATATATAGTAAGTTAGCAACCCGAAACGAAATACCTTAATACGTATCAGGCAGTATATTAAATATTTGTTTTTGTTGTTATTGGTGATGGCTGCAGGCATGCATTTGTATGCCCAGCAAAACACCGATAGCCTGCGTATTGCCCGCCAGCATAAGATAGATTCCGCACGAGAGGCGCAGCAGAGGTATAACGACAGCGTAAGCAAGGTGCGGCAGGAAAAGATCGACTCAACCCGCGCAGCACAGAAAAAGTATAATGACAGTGTAAGGGCAGAAAGGCAGCGCGTTTTAGATTCAACCCGTACGGCGCAGAAACATTATTTTGATAGCATGAGAGTGGCCAGGGAACAACGCCTGGACAGTATAAAGGAAGTGCGTCAGCGCAGGGCAGACAGCCTGGCTGTGATACGTGAATACAGGCAAAGCAAAAGGTATAAGGATAGTGTAGCTGCATTCAGGAAGGCCCGCCTGGATTCAATAAAACTGGTCAGGCAAAAACGGTTGGACAGCATCAAAGCTGTGCGTAAACGGGTTACGGATAGCATTGTAGCTGTAAGAAAAGCCTATGTAGACAGTATCAGGGCCGTGCAGAAACACCGCTCCGACAGCCTGGCAGAAATACGTGCCTATCGGCAAAGCAAGCGATATAAGGATAGTGTTCAGGTAGTACGAAAACTGAAAGCAGATAGCATCAAAGCTGTCCGGACTGCCTATTACGATAGCATAGCCACTGAGCGCAAACGGGTAAATGACAGCATCGCAGCAGTGCGAAAGGCATATACGGATAGCATAACTACCGCCAGGAAGATCTATACGGATAGCCTGAAAGAGGTACGAAAAGCGAGAACTGATAGCCTGGCAAAGCTCAAAGCCAAACGTGAAAAAGACAGGGTAGTAAGGGAAAAGAACCGGGAAGAAAAGGCCAAACTGGCGCTCGAGCTGAAGATTAAGAAGAAACGGGAGGCCTATAACAACGAGGATATGCTGAAAAAGCGATGGATCTTCCCGAGATCGGTCATTCAGAATACATTCACACGATTCAACTATTATTTCAATGCCGACCAGAAAATGGACGAAGCATTGGATAACATGCAGCGATTCCGACGGGAAAATTATGATTCACTCCTGGCGCTCTTCCCCTTCGATCCTGACAGGGATTCGGCAGTACTATCTGCCGATATGGATAGTATTATCCATAAAGCATCGCTGGGTATACAGATACACGACCCCAGAACCAAATGGGGAGATGACCTGTACCTCCTGCTGGGGCAGGCATATTACTATAAAGGTGATTACAAGAATGCTTCCGATGCTTTCAAATACGTAGTGAGCCTCAGGGATAAAAAGAAAAAGAAAAAAAGATCCAAACAAAGCAGCTCTGTTGTACAGGCTGAAAAGGGTGGTATAAGTAAACTGCTGTTGCACCGTTCTGTTCATAATGAGGCTATACTATGGCTGGCTAGGGTATATACACAACAACATAAAGAGGGAGATGCAGAATCTGTATTGGACCTGATAGAGACGGATCCCAATTTTTCAGGCTCTTTGTCAGGAAGGATAGCACTCGAAAAATCTTTTATCAGGCTGAGTCAGAAAGATTTCAGGGGGGCTATTGCTCCGTTGCACGAGGTGTCTGAAGATAGTAAATTGCCCGACTGGGTAAGAATGCGTGCCGCATATATAAGCGGGCAGTTGCAGCAGAAATATGAAGAGTATACAGCTTCTGCGCAGGATTTTAATACCGTATTGGACCTGCACCCTAAAATAGACATGGACTTCTATGCGAGGAAGAATATGGCCACCAGCCTGATGCTGGCAGGGGGCGAACAACATGAGGCTGTGGCAGAGTTGAAAAAGATATTGAAAGATGGCAAGTACACTAAGTATTACGAACAGGTATACTATTTGCTGGGTCAACTGTCTGTTAATGGAGGGAATACTGAAGAGGCAATAAGTTACCTGAAAAGTGGTATCAATGCGCCTAAATCAACTAATGACCAGAAGGCAAAGTCTTACGCTACACTAGGTGATATTTATTACAACCGCCACGATTATGAGTTAGCCAAGGATGCCTACGACAGTTCTGCCGTATTTATGGGCGACGATCCCGAAGGTGACCTGATGGAAACAGCCCTGCGCAGGAGTGTTGCACTAGGTAAGTTGACAGATCCGCTAAGAACGATCAGGCTTAATGACAGTCTGCTGAATCTGGCATCCATGGACGAAAAAGACCAGCGTTCAGTTGTCCGGAAATACATAAAGATGCTGGAAGACAGGCGCAGGGACAGTATATTCCAGGCAGAGAACGCAGGGCTGAATGCTGCATTGAAGAATGCCGGAAGTAGTACGACACGTTCAAAAAATAACTACGCCAATTGGTATTTTTCCAACCCTTCATTGATGCAGAAAGGGTACAACGACTTTAAACAAAAGTGGGGTACACGTCCCAACGAGGATAACTGGAGACGTAGCTCTGCAGGAGGTTTTGCCTCAACAACAGGCAATAATAATGGGGATGGGGATGACAACCCTGATGTAGATGCTAACGGCATACCTACTGAAGAAAGCCTGATGGCGATGATCCCGAATGACCAGGCAAGTAAAGACACGGCCCTTGCTCGTATCAGGGCAGCATATATGGCGGCTGCCAATGCTTATGTAAGCGACCTGGAAGATTATCCCCCTGCAACAACTGTGCTGGATACTCTGGATAAGCGTTTCCCCAAACATGAGTACGGTGACGAAGCACTGTACCTGCGATATGTAATAGCGTTGAGACAGGGCAAACTGGAAGAGGCTAAAGCACTGGGACAAAAGTTGCTGCAGGACTACCCGGATAGCAAGTGGGCCAAACTCGTTAAGCCTGCAGAAGACGGATCGGGCCTGAGTGTTGGCGGCGAAGATGTTGTGTCCTACTACGATAAAACATATAGTATGTTGCTGCAACGTGATTTTGAGGGCGTTTTGCCCCGTGCACGTGAAGGACAGAAGCGCTTCGATGTCCAGGTATATAAAGACAGGTTCCAGATCATAGAAGCAATTGCACTGGCCAAACTGGAACAATTCAGTATTGCTGATTCGGTACTTACCGCATTTGTGACATCTCATACTAACCCTAACGATTCGTTGCGTCGTTGGGCAGATGCTGTGCTTAAGTATATCAACGACAACAGGTCTGTGATCTCAAATATACCTGCAGCGGCAGCTCCATCGAGCAGCGCGGCTGGCAATAACCCACCGCCAAGTGCAGCTGATAATAACCTGAAACCTGCAGCGAATGACCTGCCTAAACCAGGCAATACACCACCTCCGGCGTATGTATATGAACCTAAGGAGGAACACCTGGTACTGTTCTGTTTTAAAACACAGGCACAGCGCACCAAAGGGGTTCAGGCAGGGATAGAGGACTTTAATAAGTTTAAATTCGGCTCTTTGCAATTACAGACAGAGTTGGATATGCTTAATGCAGTTGATGGGGTGATTGCTGTAAAAACATTTACCAATAAGAACCAGGCCGTGATATACATGAATACGCTGAAAAAGACCAAACAGATATTCAGAGAATACCAGACAGGTGAGTATGAGATAGTTATGATATCGGCCCCTAATTTCAATAAACTATTTGCAGACAAGAACATCCAGGCCTATTTAGATTTCTACAGGTCTAAGTATTAATATGACAGGCAGGCATAGGTATGTTTATACCTGAATATTTTGTTTTTATTATTTATTACTTCCGAATTTCGTAAATTTATTAGAACTGTTGCAGACAGATGGAGACGACCATATTACAGACGTATAGTAAAAGCGAAGACGAGGAAAAGAAGCTCATACTCAGGGAGTACAGGGCATTGTTGCGTGCACTGAAACACCGTATAAAGAAGGGGGACAGGCCGAGGATAAGAAGGGCATTTGAGATATCGGCCGATGCGCACAAGGATATGCGTCGCAAGTCGGGCGAGCCGTATATTCTGCATCCCATAGCCGTGGCTCGCATTGTGGTAGAGGAGATAGGCATGGGGGTAACATCGGCCATCTGTGCATTGCTACACGATGTAGTAGAGGATACGGAAATAACCCTGCACGATATTGAAACAGAATTTGGTGCCGATTATGCACGTATCATAGATGGACTGACCAAAATATCTACCGTTGTTGACCTGAAGTCAACCACAACCGAACAGGCGGAGAATTTCAGGAAGATATTACTCACACTCGCCCATGATCCACGGGTTATACTTATCAAGTTGGCAGACAGGCTGCACAATATGCGCACGCTTGAGAGCATGAAGCGCGAGAAGCAACTCAAAATATCTTCCGAAACAACCTATATCTATTCACCCCTGGCGCACAGGCTGGGGCTATATGAGATAAAATCTGAGTTGGAGGATCTGGCACTTAAGTATACACAACCCGATGTGTACACCGAGATCATGCAGGGGCTGAGGGAAACCAAACGCGAACGTACACGTTACATCAACGAGTTCAGCAAACCGATAAAAGAGGCGTTGAATGAGAACGATTTTACCTACGAGATATATGGCCGTCCCAAATCGGTACATTCCATCTGGAATAAAATGCGTACCAAGCACGTAGCGTTTGAGGAAGTATATGACCTGTTTGCAATACGTATCATATTAGATTCAACACCCGAAAAAGAAAAAGAAGATTGCTGGAAGGTGTATTCTATCGTAACAAATTTTTACCGTCCCAGCCCGGACAGGCTGCGCGACTGGATAAGTGTGCCGAAGGGCAATGGTTACGAGGCACTGCATACAACAGTTATGGGGCCTGCTGGCCGGTGGGTAGAGGTGCAGATACGCACCCGTCGTATGAATGAGATAGCTGAGAAAGGTGTGGCTGCGCATTGGAAGTATAAAGAAGGTAATCCCGGCAATCACGAGAGCAAACTGGATAGCTGGCTGGAACACCTGCGCGAGGTGCTGAGTAACCCGGATACAGATACACTGGATTTTCTGCAGGATTTCAAACTCGACCTCTTTACCGAAGAAATATATATATATACGCCCAAAGGTGATATGCGTGTTTTGCCCAAAGGCGCCACCGCTCTCGATTTCGCTTTTGATATCCACTCCGAACTAGGGGCCCGTTGCATAGGTGCCAAGGTCAATTACAGGCTGGTGCCGCTGAGCCACGAGATAAAGACTGGTGACCAGGTAGAGATCATCACGTCATCCAAGCAAAAACCTTCTGAAGACTGGCTGCAATTTGTTATTACAGGTAAGGCCAAGTCGCGCATCAAATACTACCTGAAAGAAGAGAAAAGAAGGATATCAGAGGACGGTAAAGAAATATTGCAGCGTAAGCTCAAACACATGGGTGTACCACTATCGGCACACAATATCAACGAGATAACAAGCTATTTCAAAAAGCCGTCTCCGCTTGATGTGTACTACGGTATAGCTGTTGGTAGTGTTGATATAAAAGAGTTAAGGGGCTTTAGTGTTCATGGGGACAAGCTGCAACAGCCTGTTAAGGAGGTAAACCTGGACTCTAAACACCTGATATCAGAAGATGATGCCAACAAGATAAAAAGTACGAAAGAAAGCGAGCTTATCATATTTGGCGAAAGTTCAGACAAGATATTATACAAACTGGCGCAGTGCTGCCAACCTATTCCCGGCGATGATGTATTTGGTTTTATCACTTCAGGCGAAGGGTTGAAGATTCACCGTACAGACTGCCCTAACGCTGCGCAGTTGCTGGCACACTATGGCCATAGGGTAGTAAAAACCAAATGGGCTAAGAACAAAGAGATCTCTTTTCTTACCGGTGTACGTATCGTCGGGTTAGACGATGTCGGTGTTATCCGCAAGATAACCGATGTTATTTCAGGCGACCTGAAAATGAACATGCGTTCTATCAGCCTCGATTCTCATGATGGTGTTTTCGACGGTACGATCATGGTGTATGTATATGATACCAAAGAACTGGATACCCTTTGCCGCAAGCTCAGTGCACTGGATGGAATAAATAAAGTAACAAGGCTGGAGGCAGACAGTACTAGCGAATAGTGTTGTAATAAGCTCCGTGATAGAAAAAGAAACAGGATGTTAATATCAAAGAATACACAGGAACTTTACGAAGAATACAAACGAATTACCCAAAAAGCTGCCGACCTGGACTATGCGTCTGCTGTTTTAGGTTGGGACCAGGAAGTGTATATGCCCGCCAAAGGTTTTGCCTTCAGGGGGCAGCAATTGGCCACACTGGCTACACTTTCCCACCAGATGGTGACAAGCGATGATTATGGCCACCTGCTGGATGAACTGGCAGGCAGGGGAGACCTGGAAGAGGATCAGCAGCATAACATAAGGTTGAGTAGGGAGAGTTACCTGAAGAATAAACAACTCCCTGCTTCATTTATTGAGAAGCTTACGGAGCAGGTAAGCCGCAGCTACGATACGTGGATCAAGGCCCGCAAAGAGAATAGCTACGCGGTATATGCACCGGAACTGCAGAAGATGATAGCCTTGAAAATAGAACAGGCGACGTTGTATGGATATGAGGGCAACCCCTACGATGCATTGATGGATGAATATGAAAAAGGCGCTACTGTGTCTATGCTCGACCCTGTGTTTGAAGAAGTAAGGAAACAACTGCCCGGCTTGTTAGAGAGCATTAAGCAAAGCGAACAGGTTGACGATGCTTTCCTGTCTGGACATTATCCTAAAGACAAGCAGTGGGACTTTTCACTGGATGTCCTGAAACAGATCGGCTACGATTTTGAGGCAGGCAGGCAGGACCTTTCAGAGCATCCGTTCACAACTTCATTTTCTCCGCAGGATGTGCGGGTGACAACACGTGTCAATGAGCATGATTTTGCGTCACTGTTGTGGAGCAGTATTCACGAGGGCGGACATGCGCTTTACGAGCAGGGACTTCCGGCATCGCAATATGGATTGCCATTAGGAGCAGCTGCTTCTCTGTCGGTGCATGAATCACAATCCCGCCTGTGGGAGAACAACGTAGGGCGCGGTACACATTTCTGGAAGTATTACTATCCTAAACTACAGTCACTTTTCCCTGCGCAACTGAGCGGCGTAACTATGGATGCTTTTTATAAGGGCATCAATAAAGTACAACCATCATTGGTGCGCACTGAAGCTGATGAACTGACATACCACTTTCATGTAATGATACGTTATGAGATAGAGAAGGCTTTGATATCAAAAGAACTGGACCCTAAAGACCTGGCAGGGGCATGGAATGAGATGTACAAAAAATACCTGGGCATCACTCCGCCTGACGATAAACAGGGCGTATTGCAGGACGTACACTGGGCACACGGTAGTTTCGGGTATTTCCCAACCTACTCACTGGGTAGCTTCTATGCAGCACAGTATTATGTGCAGGCTAAAACTGATCTTACAGGGCTGGAAACGCAGTTTGAGAAGGGTGAATATGGTCATTTGTTGCAATGGTTGAGAGAAAAGATACATGTACATGGTAAAAAGTACCGCTCTGACGAGTTGTGTAAAAAGGTAACGGGCACAGGGCTTGATTTCAGTGCTTTTATGGATTACGCATCGCGCAAGTATAAAAGCATATATGACATAAGTACACCGGCTCATGAGTCAGCAACCGGTAATACATAGCGAACAGATGTCTGCAGACGAGTTGCAGTTCCTTATCAGCAAAGATGAGAAGGAGACACGTTTATTCTATAAAGCCATCAGCGCGCTTATGGTTATTTGTTTCATACTGCCTTTTATTGTTGCATGGGTCAGGGCCTTTGCCGGCGATGAACAACCGTTCGAATTCGGCTACTACTTTCTCGGTGTTGGTTTCCTGTTATCGTTCCTGGGGTTTTGTTCATGGCTGGCATACAGGTTCACATTGCAGAAAATAAGAACGGATATAAAGAAAGGCACTAAGACCGTGGAACGCACCATTATTACCCGTAAACAATACATGCCACACAACAACAGTTTCTATTTCTACCTGGATAGCGCCACAAAACTGAGTATTGAGGTGTCACAGAACGACTACCTCATGTTCAGCAAGGGAGATGAGCTGAATATCGAATATTCAACAAATGCCAAATTCTATTTCGGGTATTTTTAACTTTGCACCACAAATGCTGAAAGTAGGTAAGATAACAGGCACGCACGGACTGCAGGGAGCAATAGTGCTCAGGCAGATAATTGACAACACCAATTGGCTCAAAAAAGGAGATACTTTATTTATTGAGTTGAAGCGGGACAGCTTCATTCCCTTTTTTGTTGAAACGGCTAAGGCGGCCAATGATACAGAGTACATCATCACGCTGGATGATGTGAACGAGCCGGCTGATGCGCTGCCTTTGGTCAACAAAACGGTATATGCCGGAGAAGAAGTACTGCAGACGGCTAAGGTAGACAGCCCCTTGTTGTATATTGGTTTCAGCCTGGTTGATAAGAAGAAAGGAGGTTTGGGTAATATTGAGGATGTAATGCTGATAAGCGGGCAATGGCTGGCCATGCTCACTATTGATGATAAAGAAGTACTGGTACCGCTGGTGCCGGATATGATACAGGAAGTGAACGTGAAAAATAAGTTTATCAGGATTGACCTGCCGGACGGGTTGCTGGAAGTGTACCTGGATAGTTAATAATAAGGCTGAGCGAACAGATAATTAATATGAGAATTGATATAATATCGGTAGTGCCGCAGTTGCTGGACAGTCCTTTGAGCCATTCTATTATGAAAAGGGCACAGGCCAAAGGTTTGCTGGAGGTGGTGGTGCATAATCTGCGCGACTATACGCCTTATAAGCAGGCGCAGGTAGACGATTACCAGTTTGGCGGGGGAGCAGGCATGGTCATGATGCCGGAGCCGCTGGCCATACTGATAGAAAAATTACAGTCGGAAAGAAATTATGACGATATAGTATATATGACGCCTGACGGCGATACGCTGAAACAGGGTACGGCCAATTACCTGTCTATGAAGGACAACCTCATGATCATCTGTGGCCACTATAAAGGTATTGATGAGCGGATCAGGCAGCATTTTGTTACTAAAGAGATATCCATAGGTGATTATGTGCTGAGTGGGGGAGAACTGGCTGCGGCCGTATTGGTCGATGCCATAGGCAGGCTGATACCCGGTGTACTCAACGATGAGACCTCGGCCCTGTTCGATTCGCACCAGGACGGGCTGCTGGCACCGCCTGTATACACCCGCCCGGCCGATTTCAGGGGGTGGAAAGTACCGGACATACTGCTGAGCGGAGACCCTAAAAAGGTAGAGGAATGGCGCCATGAACAGTCGCTGAAGCGTACGGCCGAAAGGCGTCCCGACATGCTGGAAGACCCGGGAGAATGATCAATTAATTTTTTTTGTAAAAATAAATAATCCCATTACCTTTGCAGACCCAAAATGTATTCAAAATGGATAACGCAGTAGCATATGTTCACGGTCAGGTATCTCAAAAGGCTGAGTACCCGGACTTTAAAGCTGGTGATAATATAACAGTAGACTATAAGATTGTAGAAGGAACGAAGTCACGTATCCAGTCTTTCAAAGGTGACGTGATCAAGCGCCAGGGCAGGGGTTTTACGCAAACTTTCACAGTACGTAAAATTTCTGATGGTGTAGGCGTTGAGCGTGTATTCCCGCTGTTCTCACCACATATCGATTCTATCAAGGTTAATAAGCGTGGTCGCGTTCGTCGTGCCAAACTGTTCTACCAACGTGAGCGTTTCGGTAAATCAGCACGTATCAAGGAGAAAAAATACATCGCTAAGAAAGAAGATTAATAGCGTAAGCTGGTATCATATTCAACGCCCCGTTCTTCCTGCGAAGAACGGGGCGTTTTTGTATTTTATTATGAATTTTTCCCCATTGGTAAGTGTTGTCATCGCACCGATCATCCCTCATCAATGCCGTCATGTCGATCGCAGAAACTAACGACAGGCAATTACCTTCCCCTCTTGAGAGGGGCAACCGAACACAGTGAGGTGGAGTGTGTATTACTCGTGTGAAATAATACAACACGAGACAGCCCACACCTACACCCCTCCGAGGATGGGAGAACTCATTCTTCACTGCTCACCCGCCTGAATGACAAAGTCGGGCAGGCAAACCCGGATACTTTGGATTCAACTAAATTAGTCTCCCCTTTAGGGGGATAGGGGGATCCCCCTTTGGTCAGTGTCGTCACGGCACCAATCAGGCAGCGCCCATCAGGGCCGTCATATTGAATACACTATCTTATCCAGCTACTTCCGGTCCTGTCTCCCTAAAGTTCTGATACTCCCGACATATATTTGTTTATTAGGTCAATTTTACATATATTTGTATTGTTATTAGCTCTTTGAAATAATGTTCTGCTTTGCTATCTGGAGAGCTCATTAAGGCAAAAAATAGCATCAATTACTTAACAACACTTAACAACCGAACGCAGTGAGCTCGTTGACACCTTTGAAAAGACATTGTTTAGGAAACAACCGAACACAGTGAGCTCGTTGACACCTTTTAAAAGACATTATTCAGGAAACAACCGAACACAGTGAGCTCGTTGACACCATTGAAAAGACATTGTTCAGGAAACAACCGGAAACAAAACGCTGTAGATGTTTAGTGATCAGTTAGTTACATAGGCGCTATGGTAGACTAAAGTGTGTGTTTTGGATACAAAACGGGAACAATTGCACAGTAATGGAAACAAAAATCCCGTACATGAGTAGTCATATACGGGATAATGATGTGTTCAGTTGCTTAAGTTATTGTTCAGGCTTGCTGCTACCACCTTCCGGTTTGGGCCTGTTACCGCCACCGCCGCCTTTGCGTTTATTGCGGTTCTGCGGGCGGTTGCCTCCCTGCTGGCGTTGTTCATTAGGCTTTTGTTCCTGCCTGTTGCCTTGCGCCTGCTGAGGTTGGCCCTGCTGGTTGCGCCTGTTGCCGCCACCTTTATTGCCATCCTGGCGTTTGCCGCCTTCGTTGCGGCGTTGCTGGTTGTTATCGCCTTTGGCTTGTTTCGGCTGGTTGGGTTGGTTGCCGCCGCCGGTACCGCCTTTATTGTTACGGTTTTTGCCGCTCTTGCTCTTTTTCTTGCCACCGCCTTTCTCCAGCGATTTCAGGCTGATCTGGCCTACATCGTTCACAAACCCTGCATCTACTTTAATAGCGGTTTTGCTGCTGGTCACTTCCAGTTCTACAGGTTGCAGTTCATCGGGTTTGATACCTTTCTTATTCAGTTCCAGTATCTCTTTTACACGGTCTATAGATAATGGATATTGTTTGTTGCTCTCGCGGTAGCTGTACCACATCAGGTTCTTGAAGATGTCCCTCTTTTGCAGGTAAGCAGTTCCCGCCGATGTAGCTATGGTATCTGCCTGCTCCGGAAATACAGACAGGGCATCCATATAGGTGTCCAGCTCGTAATTCAGGCAACATTTCAGCCTGCCGCACTGGCCGCTCAGCTTGGTCTGGTTGATAGACAGGTTCTGGTACCTGGCAGCAGTGGTGTTCACGCTCTTAAAGTCGGTAAGCCAGGTGCTGCAGCACAGCTCGCGTCCGCAACTGCCTATGCCGCCTACCTTACCACTTTCCTGGCGGGCGCCTATCTGTTTCATCTCCACCTTTACCTTAAAGTCGTTGGCGTACATCTTTATCAGTTCCCTGAAATCCACGCGTTGGTCGGCAGTGTAGAAGAAGGTTGCCTTTTTGCCATCGGCCTGCAGCTCTACTTCAGCCAGCTTCATTTCCAGGTTCAGCTGGCGGGCTATGGCGCGGCTGCGTATCAGCATATCCTGCTCGCGGCCCTTGCTGGTCCTGAACAGCTCAAGGTCGGCGTCGGTAGCTGTGCGGTGTATGCGTTTGGTGACATCCTTCTCTTTGATGCCATATTTCTTCATCTGGAGTTTCACCAGTTCGCCGGTAAGGCTAATCTGGCCTACATCAAAACCTCCAACACCCTCTACGGCTATCCACTGGCCTTTTTCAGGTATCAGCTGGTTGTTGTTCCTGTAAAATTCTTTGCGGCTGCCTTTGTTGAAAGAAACTTCTATAACAGGGTATGGTTTTGCCCCGTCGTGCAGCGGTAGCCCGCTCAGCCAGTCATATACGTTAAGTCGGTTACATCCGCCGGTGCTGCATCCTCCATTTCCTTTGCACCCGGCAGGTTTACCATCGGTACCTGTACCGCAATTGCCACATCCCATTGATCAATATATTGACGGCTGTGAACAGAAGCTCAAAAAAACACATGTTTACATTCTGCCTGCTTCCTCTTCTGTCACCTGCCGGTTATCGTAAATAGATTAATCTACGAAAATAGCATTTTTTAGCAGAGTACAGCATTCTTTCTGTGATATTGGTATCTTTTGTTATGTGTGCCGGCGCTGTTAAATTGGTCAAAACGATTAACTTTGCAGTCCTTTATAAAAGGTGGTAATATATGTTTGAAAATCTTAGTGAAAGACTTGAAGGAGCGTTTAAGCAACTGAAAGGGGAAGGCCGTATCTCCGAGATCAATATAGCTTCAACCATTAAAGATATAAGAAGGGCGCTGGTAGATGCCGACGTTAACTATAAAATAGCCAAAGACTTTACCGATAAGGTCAAGGATAAGGCCACCGGCGAGAAGGTATTGCAGGCAGTGTCTCCGGGTCAGCAGATGGTGAAGATAGTGAAGGATGAGCTGGCCATACTGATGGGTGGTGAAGTGGAAGAAATTGACCTGAACCAGAAACCTACTGTCATTTTGGTAGCAGGTTTGCAAGGTTCCGGTAAAACAACGTTCAGCGGCAAGCTGGCCAACTACCTCAGGTCTAAGAAAGGGCGTAAGCCTTTATTGGTAGCGGGAGACGTTTACCGCCCGGCGGCCATCAACCAGTTGCAGGTATTGGGCGAACAAGTTAAGGTGCCTGTGTACTGCGAGCCGGAGAATAAGGATGTGATCGCTATTGTAACCAATGCCATGGCACATGCCAAGCAGAATGGCAATAATGTAGTAATAATAGATACTGCGGGCCGTTTGGCAGTAGACGAGGCGATGATGACCGAGGTGGCTAATGTAAAGGCTGCTGTCAACCCGCACGAGATACTGTTTGTTGTGGATAGTATGACGGGGCAGGATGCAGTGAACACCGCCAAAGCCTTCAACGACAGGCTGGACTTTACGGGTGTAGTGCTGACCAAGCTGGATGGTGATACCAGGGGTGGTGCAGCGTTGTCTATCAAATACACAGTAGATAAGCCCATCAAGTTCGTGAGCATGGGCGAAAAGCTGGATACCCTGGATGTGTTCTATCCTGAGCGTATGGCGCAACGTATATTGGGTATGGGTGATATCACCACGCTGGTAGAACGTGCCCAGGCCCAGTTTGACGAAGCAGAAGCCAAGAAGCTGGAAAAGAAGATAAGGGCGAATAAGTTTGACTTTGAGGACTTTAAACAGCAGTTGGGACAGATAAAGAAGATGGGTAACATAAAAGACTTGCTGGGCATGATTCCCGGTGTAGGCAAGGCCATAAAAGATATAGACATCTCTGATGATGCCTTTAAAGGTATTGAGGCCATGATCAACTCAATGACCCCATATGAGCGCAATAACCCTGATGTGATAGATGGTAACAGGCGTAAGCGTATAGCCAAAGGTGCGGGGAAAGATATATCAGAAGTAAATGCCTTTATGAAGCAGTTTGACCAGATGCGCCAGATGATGGGGCAGATGAATAAGATGAAAGGTATGATGCCTCCCGGCATGGGCGCTAAGATGCCATTCGGAAGATAACATTAGCTTTTCATTAGGCCTTAGTTGGCGTTTTGTTAGCATATGGTTGTATAGGTTTGTCTCATTGTTAATCTTATACAACCATTTTTTATGAGAAAGAATCAACTCTTTACAGCACTTTTATCGCTCATTTGTTTGTCTGCCAAAGCCCAGCCGGAGAAGGGAACTACTTTTATAGGATTAGGGGTTACAACCGAAAAAGCGTATTCGGCAATCAATTCCTCTTTTATGGTGCCAAAGGTGGGGTACTTTATTAACAAGCATTGGGTTGTTGGTACTTCACTCTTTGTTGGGGGAAGGGTACAAGCTGATGCTTTTGCCTATAATGTTGGTATTCGTCCCTTTGCTAGGTATTACTTTGCAGGGAAAAATGCTCCGGCAGATAAAAAGCTGTTCTGGTTTATTGAAGCCAATACCGGCGTTAACAGGTTAGCATCTAAGGAATTTGGCGGTATTTATGAATACTCCTACAATTATATCAATTGTGGATTAGGTGGGGGAGTAAACTATTACGTAACACCGGATGTCTCAATTGAAGCATTGATAAGACTTGATGCAAATAATAATGTCAATGGACAGGGGCGATTCGAAAACAACTTTTACAATGTGCCCAATTCTTATTCAATAAAACCGGTTGCAGAGATAGGGGTTAATTTTAACATAAGGGGCCGTAAGAAAAGCCAGATAGAATAATAGTATTTAGCATTTCTTCAGGCCATTTCGGGCGTAAAGTAGTGTTGTTGTCTGAGTATCGTAATGAGGTGGATGGATTTTGCTATGCAAAGTATTAATAACCAGATTTTTGTGTTAAAATTCGTTTAAAGTCAAAATCTAGTTGTTTAAAGTAATATTATGCATTAACTTTGCAGGCGTTAATTTTTTATTGTTAAACCAGAATAATTTCTATTATTAATGGCGGTTAAAATTCGTCTCCAACGTCACGGCTCTAAGAAGCGTCCATTCTACTTTATTGTTGTTGCTGATACAGCAGCTCCAAGAGATGGTAGATTCATTGAAAAATTAGGTACTTACAATCCATTGTCTGTTCCGGCAACTATCAGGTTGAACCGTGAACGTTCATTGCATTGGTTGCAAAATGGTGCCCAACCTACTAATACATGCCGCCGTATATTGTCATTCAAAGGTGTGTTATACATGAAACACCTGATGCGTGGCGTAAGCCTTGGTTTGTTTGACGAACCGGCTGCTATGCAGAAATTTGAAGCATGGAATTCTGATCACGAAAAGCTGGTTGCTGATCGCGAAGAAGCTCACCGTAAGCACAAAGCTGACAAGAGGCATGCTGCAATGGCTGAGTCTGTAAAGAAAGTAGAAGAGAAAATGGCGGCTAAAGTACAGGCAGCAGTAGCCGAAGCCGAAGCAGAGGTTGATGCAGAAGATGCAGCAGATAATGCAAATGACGCTGCGGAGAACACAGAAGAAAATGCAGGGTAATTTCCTGACTAATTTATAGACATAAAAGGACATACCGTTTGGGGTATGTCCTTTTTTTTGTTGCATATGTGTATGTTGACAAGACCAACTTTGATCTGACTGTTAACTGTTGGTACAATATGGACATACTGCATTAATACACATCGATAATTTGAGTTTGCCACATGCGGGTTTTGTACTATCTTAACTGCTTTTTAGTTAAATGAGTGACAAGGAAAAGAAATATTCACTATTAGTAGTAGGTGCTGGCCCTGTAGGGTGTGTTATTGCGGAGCGTGCGGCTAACCTCTTAGGTTGGAAAGTGCTGCTGGTAGATAAACGAGATCACATAGCAGGTAACTGTTATGATATGTATCACGAGTCAGGCGTATTGATTCACCGGTACGGACCGCATTACTTCAGAACCAATAATGAAGAATTGCTAAAGTATCTTTCAGGGTTTACTGAATGGATACCCGGTGACTATTTCGTTAAAGTGTCAACAAGGGGGGAATTGTTCCCTTTCCCGATAAACCTGTTAACCTTAAGGCAATTTTTCAAACGTCCTGACCTGACTGCAGAAGAAGCTGCAGCACTGCTGGAAGAGAAGCGTGAGCATATAGATAACCCGGAGAACTCAGAAGAGTTTGTATTGTCTCGCGTAGGTAAAGAGTTGTACGAAGCATTCTATTTAGGCTATACAAAAAAACAATGGGGTATACACCCGAACGACCTGGCGCCGTCTGTATGCGGTAGGATACCCATCAGGCTGAACACCAACGAACGTTATGTAGATCATAAAAACCAGGTAACACCTGCCAAAGGGTTTACAGAAATGTTCAATAAGATGATATCGAATCCGAATATTGACGTAATGCTTAATACGGATTATAAAGACATAAAGGATACAATACTTCCCGAATATGCAACCGTTTATGCCGGACCGATAGATGAATATTTTGATTTCAGGTTCGGAAAATTACCCTGGCGTTCATTGGAGTTTGAGTTCAAAAAGTTTGATCAGGAATACGTACAACCTTGTGTACAGATCAATTACCCCAATGATCATGACTATACCCGCGCCGTTGAGATAAAACATGTAACCAAACAAAAGCATCCTGACACAGTTATCTCGTACGAATATCCACGTGCTGAAGGAGATCCTTATTACCCCATTCCCAGACCTGACAACAAGGAGCTTTATGAAAAGTATAAAGCACTGGTAGATGGAGAAACAGAAAAGAACAATGTATATTTTTGTGGCAGACTTGCAGAGTATACATATTATAATACCGACGAAGTGATAGAACGTGCTTTGTCTACCTTTAATCGTATCAAAGAAAGATATGGCAGTTAAGAACCTGTGGGTTGTTATGCCCGTTTATAACGAAGAAGAAGCTGTATCTGCCGTTATTGAAGAGTGGCAGAAGTGCCTATCTGAAAATGTAGAACAGTTCACATTCTGTATCATCAATGATGGATCGAAAGATGGTACGCTCGGGATACTACGGAAATATGAAGCTAGGTACAAAGAGATAAAGATCATAGATAAGCCTAATTCCGGTCACGGGCAAACATGTATATATGGCTATCAGCTGGCGCTTGATAACGGTGCTGAATGGATATTTCAGATAGATTCTGACGGACAGTGCGACCCGGTATATTTTCCTGAGATGCTTTCTGCCGCAGAAAACAATAAAGCAGTATATGGTTACAGGAAAACACGTGATGATGGTTTGAAACGCTCGCTTATCTCACGTTTTGTAACACTATTTACTTTTTTTGCCACCGGCCAGTGGGTACGCGATGCGAATGTGCCGTACAGGCTGATACATCGTAGTGTACTGGAGCAAATTACCGGCAAAATTCCTGAGTCCTTTCACCTGGCCAATATATTAGTGTCTGTACTTACAAAAAAGCTTGCCGGCATCAAGTGGATTAACATCCATTTCAGAGACAGGGCAGGGGGGACAGCAAGCGTTAAGACAATCTCATTTGTAAAGCATGGTTTTACCTTGTTCAGACAATTGAAAGAGGCAAGTGCTTAAAAAATAATATGCGTCAAATACTATGGCAAGTAAAAAATCAAAAGCCGGTAACAACAGTAATAAAAAGACGGATACAGCTGCAGAGATAGCACCTGGGGTGAAAAAAACTACTGTGGTCGGTTCGTCAACAGATATCAATGATCAGCTATGGGGGCGGATATTCCTGGTAAGCCTTATATCTGTATTCCTGTTGATGGGAATCATGAGTTTTTGGTTTGGCTTATCTGGCGACGAGGTTGATATGAACGAGTACGGTAAAGTAATATTGAAATACTTTACCAGTTTTGGCAGTGATGATACTGTATTTCACATGTCCAGGGATATTGACAGGGATGGGGTATTGATGTACTATGGTGGTTTTTTTGACCTGATATGTGCAGTTATAAATAAATTTTCCCCTTTTGCCGAGTATACTACCAGGCATATACTGAATGCCTGGGCAGGCTTTCTTGCTATATTCTTTAGTGCAAGGATAGTAGCATACATAACAGACAAACGATTGGCTACATTGTGTGTATGGCTGATGTTCCTTTCACCTTTCTTTCTGGGGCATGCTATGAATAACCCGAAGGATATTCCCCTGGCTGCGGGTTACATTGCATCAGTTTATTTTATTATCAGGTTTTTTGACCGATTCCCGGATGTAAAAAAAACAGACTATCTATGGTTGATCTTAAGTATCGGTATTACCATAAACATACGTGTTGCAGGTATATTACTGATACCTTACCTGTTTGTTTATGTCGGTATAGTCTACCTGTCTAAGACAATTGGCGGTAAAGAAAATGTCAACCTTAAAGATTATACCAAACCTGTGCTGATATTGGCGATCCTGGGTTACCTGGCAGGAAGCCTTTTCTGGCCATATGGTCAAAAAAATCCGCTTACCAACCCGCTTACTGCTTTAAGCGAGATGAGTAACTTTAAGATAAACCTTAGCCAGATTTGGCAGGGAGAAAAAGTGATGTCAGGGGAGCTACCTTCGTCATACCTGATCAAGAGTTTTTTCTTAACGAATACTTATGCTTTACTGGGCGGAGTATTGTTATTCTTTGCCTTTATCAGGGCAACGGCAAGGAGTAAAAAGGCACATGTGATCTACTTTGTCGCATTTACAGCCTTATTCCCATTATTCTATATCATCTATAAAAAATCAAATGTATACCATGCATGGAGACATGTACTGTTTATTTTCCCTTCTGTTGCAGTAATGTCTGTGTTGGGGTGGTCGTACCTGAATGGATATATAAAGTCAAAATGGCAAAGGGCAGGTATAGGGCTCGGAATAGCAGCGGTCTTACTTATTGAACCGATACTGTTTATTGTGCCTACATTCCCAAACACAGTTACGTATTACAACCAGTTTGCCGGTGGTGTAGAAGGTGCATACGGTAACTATGAAGTAGATTATTATTATAACAGTGTGAAGCAATGCACTGATTACTTTATCGAGCATGAATTGCCAAACTATAAGCCTGAAGATACAGTTGTTATAGCAACTAACTCGGCACACTTATTATTTCCCTACATGAAGGGACATAATAATGTAAAGATCACCTATGTAAGGTTTCATGAACGGGATCAGCAGGATTGGGATTATGCCTTATTTCATATTGCTCTGATACCATTGGAGGAAATAAAGGCAGAACAATGGTTGCCACCAACAACAGTATATACGGCAAAAGTGAAGGGAAAGCCTTTGTGTGCATTAATAAAAAGACCGTCCAAAAATGATCTTCTGGGATTTAAGGCATTGCAGGCAGGGAATAGGGAAGAAGCTGTGAGTTACTTTCTGAAATACCTGGATGAAGATAGCTCCAACATTAACGTATTGAGCATGACCGCCAGGGTGTTGATGGAACTTAACCGTATGGACAGCGCCTATACTTATGCAGCAAAGGCATATGAACTGGATAAGACAGGCGTTGAGACCAAAAGGGTGTATGCTATGATACTGGCCTATAAAGGTGAAGGCGAAAAGGCCAGGTCGTTATTTAAAGAGATAATTTCCGAAAGGCCCGATTATATTGCCGCCTATTATTACTTGGGTATGGTAGAAAAAAACATGGGTATGTATCAGGAAGCGCTCAACGATTTTAATAAGGTAGCACAGGTCATGGTTCAGCAAGATCCGGGTTTTGCTGCGGAATGCTATACAATAATGGGAGATATATTTAAAAGCCAGGGGGATGCTGCGCAGGCAAATAAGATGTATAGTCTGGCTGCCGGACTAAAAAAATAGTTGCCTTAACGAAGGGTTTCCGGAGCTTGCTTATGTATTAATGAGGATAAGTAGTGCTACTAATGCGTAGACACTGATCAAAGTAACGGTAATCCAATTTGTCTTTGCTTGTGTATGTTTCAGCGGTAATTTATAAGACATATCCAGATACTTTCTCTTAATGTTTTGATGTTCTAAATCCCTTTCAGAGCAGCCAAACTGTTATAATAACGTTAAAGGTTTTGGTTTATTGTATACTGAAGGAATAAATTTTTTAAAACAAATATCAAGCCAATGTATGTTTTTTGTGCCGGGTATTATGAAAAATTAAGATTGTATAACGGGTTGTTTTACTGCTTTTTATCTTCTAGCCATTTTTCAATCTCACCCTGGTTCATGTTGATATACGTACTTCGGGCCTCTACCCATCCATCGTTGATCCAATAAATAGCAGGCAGGCTCAGGCCAGATAGCTCTACAAAGTCTCTGCCTAAGAGCATGGTATGAGGTATTTCTTCCGCATTGGTTTTCTCCCAGAAAGGTTTCAGATCTACAGAATCTCCATTTAATACAAAAAACATTGATATGTCAGGGTTGTCGCGGTGCATAAGTTGCATTTTTAATGCCGCCATTTTGCAGTGTGGGCAAGTAAGGCTCATGAAGGCTATGATGTGTTTACCTTTTCTTAATTCAATTTCAGGTTCCGGGCGTTTATCCGATTCGTACAGTGCTGACAGATCCAGCTCATATTTATCTTCATTAAGGAATGAAGGTTTGGTGCCGGGTATCGGGAATACAAATAGCGGTACAGTTGTGATAATGACAAGGCCAATGATGCTGACATATTTAGCCCATTTTTTGCTAATACCGCTATGATACTTATGTAACAGAACTAGTATGATGATCATAGCGGCGTTCTTAAGTAGTGACGAAGACGGACTCATCCATATAGCATCACCAAAACATCCGCAGTTAACATTATTACCTACGCTTACCCACAAGTAAAGTAGGTAAATGCTGAACATGGCCAGTATCAACAGTGATAATTTTAACACCCATTTCTCTCCTCCAAACAGGTTAAATACTAGCAGGGTACCCAAAGCTGCCTCTAATCCAACCAATATCCTGGACGATAATGCTGCCAACCACCAGGGCATATGTACAAACTCTACAAGCGTGTACTCGAATGTTTGTATCGGAAAAAGTTTGGAGTAGGCAGAATATAAAAAAAGAGCGCCCAGCAGTGCAGAAAGTATTGAAAAGGATATTGTCTTGATCAGTTGCATATCGTGTTGCAAATATAGATATAAAATCAAGGGGCGTATCTTATGATACGCCCCTTACATAAAGTTATGAAATAAAATTATTTCAATTTGCAACTTCCGCCTGCAGAAGTCCATGTAACGTTTGAAGCGTCACAGCTGGTTTTTGCCAGTGCTTTAGTTGTTTTAGGATAAGTGTACGGAGTAACTGTACCGTTTGAGTCTGTGCACTCGCAAGTGAAATCTTTTTTACAAGATGTAAAAGCGATTGCTAATAATGCTACAGCTGCAATTGGGGCAAACTTTTTCATAAGTATGATTTTTTTTAGTTTATGAACAAATATAATATCAAGAAATTAATATTTATAGTATGTTAGGGTTATTTTTTTAATGTATATCAGTAACCTAACGACACAAAGGTAATTGCAATATTTTCCTGATATATACCGTTTGGGCGGTAATTATGTATCAGTGCCAGCACGGATATATGTCATTGCATGAGAAATATATACGCACATAATATCCGGATATCTTTAGATTTAGATAGCATCATTATCATAGTCCTGGCTCTATGTTTATTCTAATTAAGTAGTTTAGCTCATCTAACTGATAATTTACTGGATTGAGCCAGGGTATGGGTACTCGTCTGAAAAAAAATAATGTTCGATTTATAAGCATATTATCAGGCTTTCTGCTGGTATGCATAGTTGTTTGCGATGTTTTGGCACAGCAAGGCGCTGTGCTGCATATAGATAGTAAGAACGGACTAACCACCGATCATGTTTATTTTACTAAGAAAGACAGGTTAGGCTATTTGTGGATAGGCACACCTGATGGTCTGTACAGGTATAATGGATATGAGCTGAAAAGATACGGTTATGGAGACGGTTTGGTCAGTGTGGATGTGTGGAGTATGGCAGAAGATAGTATGGGACGGCTATGGTTATATACCATTGCGCCCGGTATCGGATATATCCAGAATAACAAGTACCGGAAAGTAACGGTCGCTAAATATAATGAAGATAAGATTATTTATCCCGCGGATCTGACAGAGTTGGGAGATAGTGTGGTGCTGTCAAACCGTACCCATTCCAATAATGGAGATTTTGACCTGGGGGTCATACATAATGATACATTTCATTGGGCAACGTACCGGATGAGATCAGGAGGGGTGGCCTCAGAGATTGTTGGTAATAAAGTGCTTGTTTGTATCGATCCACATAATGCCATACTAACGAATATCAGAGATCTGCTGAAAGGCAAGGGTAGTGGTGAGCAGAGAATTGTAGATTCTCAGCTTGTCAGGTCGTTATCGTGGTCATTTGTTAAGTTGAATTTTAATAATTACATATTCTTTTTTGACCCGGCTGATAGTTGTGTGAGCTATTATGATATAAGCAATAACAATGTTATTAATACCTGTTTACCGGACAGTACACCAAGGCTTATTTATGGTGTTCCATACAAAGATTCCTGTTACATATTTGCCGGAGAAAGTATTTATGTGATTGATACCAGCCTGAAGATCAGGCATAGTTATCTTCTGGGTGATATGTTCCCGGGAATGTCTTTAAATCCTGCATATAGTACTTGTTTTATCTACGATCCCGACTGGGGAGCATGCTTGACAACGTCTGACAAAGGCTTGTTTTTGAGGGCCAACAGCAAGAACCTGATCAAAAGAGAGCTTATAGATCTTGTAGGTTTTAAATTACTGGGCTCAGAGGATGGTATCGGCTATTGGTGGAGCGAAAAAGAACATGAGTTGAAAATCTTGAAAGAAAACAATGTTGTTGATTCCCGACAGTATAATAAGTTGACAAGGGTTCACGGCATAAAAAAAATAAATCATGACATGAGCCTGCTTTTGACGAGTAGTAGTACGATGGTCCGATTTGCGGGGGAGCTGGTGCCAGCAACAAAATTATTCGTACATAACACGTATAATGGCAAAGTGTCAGAAGGGTATCATGAAGAGTGGTTGCAGATAAGGTACATGATAGATTGCGTCCCGGTAGATAGCAATACATTCTACGAGGTGACTGGTGGTAGTCTTGGGTTGAACAGGGTCGTATTCAATACAAGGGATAGCAGTGTGAATATTGTCAATATAGACAGGATAAGATACGAGTCAGGCTATTACAACCAGAAGTTGAAAATGGCGGTATTTTACAATAAAAATAAATTATTGTTTGTGTGGGAAGACAGTCTGGAACGCATGTCGGTAAATAGCGAAATGCTGGGGCTGTATGGGATTAGAGGAATTGAAAAGGTTGTCTTAGATGATTATGGAAACCTGTTTGTCAAGGATTATAACAGCCTTAAAGTTTTTAATATTTATACTAACAGTTACCGCTCACTTTTTGAAAACCTGGTTCTTGAAAAGACAAAATTTGATCTGACTGGCGACTTGTTATCAATGGCCGGACCATTTGGAGTGCTTAGGTGCCGGGTTACAGGTCCGTCAACAATAACAAATGTTGCTAATTATCCCAATACCAAAAACTTATACTATTCTTCTGTTACTGATGCTCAATTTTCAACAGAAGGTGTGCTAATGAAAACGGACAAGGGGGTATATTATGTTAGTACAGGCAGTACACCCCCTCTGGATATTGAAGGTTCTTCAACATACCTTTTGTATCATAACGACACCCTGTACAAATTTAATAATGCTGACACCATCCTGGTCAGCCCCAATACAAATGCACTAAAGCTGGACCTGATCCGGCCTTCCGGCTCTGGGAAATGGGGTAGCTATTATATGTTTAACGACAAAGTATATACGAACACTGACAACAAAATATATGTCAGGGATCTCGAAGTTGATAGCTACCATGATGTGTCGGTTACTTTTTTTGATGGTTCATGGGTAAGCAAACCGGTAAATATCGTTATTTATGTTCAACCTCAATGGTGGCAGACAACAGAAACTAAACTGGTAGCGGTGATTATCAGTTTTATGTTATTGATAGGTCTGGCGTATTTTATTATTTTGGTTACCAGGCGTGTTGTAAACAAGAACAACGAGCGGAAGAATCTGCAAAGCAGCCTTGAGCTAAAGTCTATTTACTCGCAGATTAACCCTCATTTTATTTTCAATAGTTTGAGTACTGCTCTTTACCACATTAACAGGAATGAAAACGAGCAGGCATTTAACCATATCAGCCAGTTTTCCGAGTTGCTACAAGCCTATATTAAATCCTCGCGGAATAAATATATTTCCATTGCTGACGAGGTTGAGAATATTGAAAATTATATTCAGTTACAATTGTCCCGCTTTGAAGGCAAATTTGATTATAATATAATAATTGACAAGGCTATAGACCCTGACCATGTTAAGATACCGTCGTTGATATTACAACCGATAGTTGAAAATGCGCTGAATCATGGCATTTTTCACAAAGACGGGCAAGGATTTCTGGCGTTGTCTTTTTCACTGGAAGGCAAGAACAGTTCGGTATTGGTTATACAGGTAGAAGATGATGGAGTAGGAAGACAAAGATCCAAAAAACTCAGGTCCTCGTTGATCAAAAAAGCAGACTCTTACGGCAATATTCTTATAAAAGAACTCGTTGATGTTTTTAATAAGTACGAGAAGATACACATTGACATTGAGTATCTAGACAAGCAGGAACCTCAGACAGGGACTATCGTTAAAATAAAAATCACGAACTTTGAATATGCCCGGTAGTATCACATGTGTGATCGTTGACGATGAAGTTAAGGCAGGTCAGTTGCTTGCTGATATGTTATTGCAACTGTATCCTGAGATCTGCTTATTAGGTGTATATAACACATGGGATTCAGCACTTGCCGGTATCAGGGCCAATAAGCCGAATGTTTTGTTTCTGGATATATCAATGCCGGAGAAGACTGGGTTTGAGCTTTTGGAGTTATTACCTGAAAACCAAAGCGAAGTGATTTTTGTGACGGCGCACCCTGAGTTTGCATTGGACGCATTTAATTTTGATGTCTGTGATTATATATTGAAACCGGCCAGCCACAAAAAGTTACTCAATAGCGTTTCAAGAGCTATAAAACGACTGGAGAATAAAGGACTGATACAAAAAGAGAGTAACCATGGGGCACTTAGTTCAAAAATTGGTGTTCCCGATCAGTCCGGAGTTAAGTATATAAATGTCGACGATATTTTGTTCCTCGAATCGGTAAACGGCTGTGCCAAAGTTGTAATGAAAGAAGGTCATATAGTCAGCTCTTATCACTTAAGCAGGTTTTATGAAGTTTTAAACAAAAGGAGCTTTGTGCAGGTACACCGTTCTTATATAGTAAATGTTGCTCATGTTACCCGCTACGACTCGTCCGGAACTGTAATTATGGACAATGATATCTCTATACCCGTTTCAAGGAACCATAAGGATAATTTTTTAAAGATAATTGGGAAGGTGACAAAATAACCGGCTACACATGTTGAATGTGTTAATGTGTATGAGGCTAATAAGGTGATGCATTAATATAATAGATGCCGGACATATTAAATGTAATAAATTACATTTATGGCATTTTGTTTGTATGTGTTAAAAGTATTTTTCCACTATTATGATTTTTGGAATATTTTTTGATAGTTTCCGCCATTCTGCCTATATTTGCATCCCTTTTCGGGAACAAGCTTGTGCACAATAACTTTTTGATCAAATTTTGTTAATACAGATAAGTTACCTGTACTGAAAGCGTTAGCTTTTGGAACGGGCATTTTTTGTTTGTAAAAAACGGGATTATATACCAATATTATGGCAGTACCACAAAAAAGAACCGCATCCGGCCGCATCAATTTTGGTGAAATACATGATGTTGCCGACACTCCGGATCTACTCGCAATTCAGCTCGGATCTTTCCAGGACTTTTTCCAATTAGAAACCACGCCGGATAAGCGTAACAATGAAGGCTTATTCCGTGTATTCAAGGAGAATTTTCCCATTACGGACACCCGTAACATATTCGTGCTCGAATTCCTGGATTACTTTATCGACCCCCCAAGGTACAAGATAGAGGAGTGTATGGAGCGTGGCCTTACATATTCAGTGCCTTTGAAGGCCAAATTGCGCCTGAGTTGTAATGATGAAGAGCACGTTGATTTTGAAACTATCGTTCAGGATGTGTTCCTGGGTAATATCCCATACATGACCCCTCGCGGTACGTTTGTAATAAATGGTGCTGAAAGGGTAGTAGTATCTCAGTTGCACCGTTCTCCGGGCGTATTCTTTGGTCAGAGTGTTCACCCGAATGGCACTAAGATATACAGTGCAAGGGTTATACCTTTCAAAGGTGCGTGGATGGAGTTCGCTACAGACATCAATAATGTTATGTATGCGTACATCGACCGTAAGAAAAAATTCCCTGTAACAACGCTGTTACGTTCCATAGGCTACGAAACGGATAAAGACATACTGGAATTGTTTGGTATGGCTGATGAGGTGAAGGTAGACAAGAAAGCACTGGCAGAAAATGTTGGCCGCAGGTTGGCTGCACGCGTACTGCGCAGCTGGACTGAGGACTTCGTTGATGAAGATACCGGTGAAGTGGTAACGATTGAGCGTAACGAAGTAGTGTTGGACCGTGATAATGTGCTGGATGAGGAGAACATCGAAATGATACTGGATATGGGTATCGATACAGTCTTCCTGCAGAAGGAAGAAGTAAGCGGCGACTTCTCTATTATATACAATACATTGAACAAGGACACTTCTAACTCTGAATTGGAAGCAGTTCAACACATCTATCGCCAGTTGCGCGGTTCTGATGCACCGGATGATGAAACAGCTCGTGGTATCATCGAGAAACTGTTCTTCAGCGATAAGCGTTACGATCTGGGCGAAGTTGGTCGTTACAAGATCAACCGCAAATTGGGCCTGGAGATAGATCTGAACAAGAAAGTTTTAAGCAAAGAAGATATCATCTCTATTATTAAATACCTGGTGCGTTTGACCAATGGTAAGGCAGAGATCGATGATATTGACCACCTGAGCAACCGTCGTGTACGTACGGTAGGCGAACAATTGTTTGCCCAGTTTGGCGTAGGTCTGGCACGTATGGCACGTACTATCCGTGAGCGTATGAACGTTCGCGATAACGAGGTGTTCACGCCGATCGACCTGATCAATGCTCGTACATTATCTTCTGTTATTAACTCGTTCTTCGGAACATCTCAGTTGTCTCAGTTCTTAGACCAGACCAACCCGCTGTCTGAGATCACGCATAAGCGTCGTATCTCTGCACTCGGACCCGGTGGTCTGAGCCGTGAACGTGCAGGTTTCGAGGTACGTGACGTACACTACAGCCACTATGGTCGTTTGTGTACTATTGAAACTCCGGAAGGTCCGAACATTGGTCTGATATCTACGCTTTGCGTACACGCCAAGATAAACGATATGGGCTTTATCGAAACACCATACCGTAAAGTAAAAGAAGGTAAAGTAAACCTGAAAACTTCTCAATACCTGAGTGCTGAGGAGGAAGACGATGCTAAGATCGCACAGGCCAACGTGCCACTGGATGATAAAGGAAACTTTATTGACGATAAGATACGTTCAAGGCAGACAGGTGACTTCCCGATACTGGAAAAAGAAGAAGTAGAATACATGGATGTGGCTCCGAACCAGATTGTTGGTTTGAGTGCCTCTCTGATCCCGTTCCTGGAGCACGATGATGCCAACCGTGCGCTGATGGGATCGAACATGCAACGCCAGGCTGTACCGCTGATATTGCCGCAGGTGCCGATAGTAGGTACCGGCCTTGAAGCTAAGGCAGCACGCGATGCACGTATACAGATACACGCTGAAGGTAATGGCATTGTTGAGTATGTAGATGCTAATGAGATCCACGTACGTTATGAGCGTGATGAGAAACAGCGCCTGGTGTCATTTGAAGATGATCTGAAAGTATATACATTAACTAAGTATAAGAAAACCAACCAGAGCACGAGTATCACCCTGAGGCCTTGCGTTCGCAAAAATCAGAAGGTGAAAGAAGGTGACTTCCTGACCGAAGGTTATGCAACCAAAGATGGTGAGCTGGCACTGGGACGTAACCTGAAAGTAGCATTTATGCCATGGAAAGGTTACAACTTCGAGGATGCGATAGTAATAAGTGAGCGCGTGGTACGTAACGACTTGTTTACATCAATACACATCGATGAGTATGAACTGGAAGTGCGTGATACTAAACTGGGTGAAGAAGAGCTGACACCGGATATACCTAACGTATCAGAAGAGGCTACAAAAGACCTGGATGAAAATGGTATCATCCGTATTGGTGCACACGTAGGCGAAGGTGATATTCTGATAGGTAAGATCACTCCTAAAGGAGAAACAGATCCTACGCCTGAAGAAAAACTGCTGCGTGCCATATTTGGTGATAAGGCCGGTGATGCAAAAGATGCGTCACTGAAAGCTTCGAGCGGTACAGAAGGTGTGGTTATAGATAAGAAACTGTTCCAGCGTGTGAAGAAAGACAAGAACGCAAAAGTTCGTGAAAAAGCGGCACTGGAAAATATAGAGAAAGTACACGATAAGAACCTGGGTGAACTGCTGAACCTGCTGATAGACAAGCTGATGGTATTGTTGAAGAACAAGAACTCAGCCGGTGTTACCAACAACTTTGGTGAGCTGCTGATCAGCAAAGGTGGTAAGTTCAACTCTAAGACTTTAGGTTCTATCGACTTCATGAACGTTAACCCTCTGGGTTGGACAGGTGAAGAAGATACTGATGAGCAGATCAACCTGCTGTTGCACAACTACAACATCAAATACAACGAAGAACTGGGACGTTACAAGCGTGAGAAGTTCAACCTGAGTATAGGTGATGAGTTGCCAACAGGCGTGTTGAAACTGGCTAAAGTTTACCTGGCCAGCAAACGCAAGCTGAAAGTAGGTGATAAGATGGCGGGTCGTCACGGTAACAAAGGTATCGTTGCCAAAATAGTACGTGATGAGGATATGCCATTCCTGGAAGACGGAACTCCGGTTGATATATGTCTGAACCCGCTTGGTGTACCTTCGAGGATGAACCTGGGCCAGATCTACGAGACCATATTAGGATGGGCAGGTGAGAAGCTGAACGAAAGGTTTGCTACACCGATATTTGACGGTGCTTCAGTAAGCCAGATCAACGAGGCTATCAAGAACGCCAACCTGCCTGATTACTGCCATACTTACCTGTATGATGGTGAAACAGGGGAGCGTTTCGACCAGAAAGCAACTGTTGGTATCATATATATCATCAAGCTGCACCACCTTGTAGACGACAAGATGCACGCACGTTCTATCGGACCATACAGTCTCATTACGCAACAACCATTGGGTGGTAAAGCTCAATTCGGTGGTCAGCGTTTTGGTGAGATGGAGGTATGGGCACTGGAAGCATATGGTGCGTCTAACATACTGCAGGAACTGCTGACTTTGAAATCAGATGATATCATAGGCAGGGCTAAAACTTACGAAGCCATAGTTAAAGGAGACAACATACCTAAAACGGGTATTCCTGAATCATTTAACGTATTGGTGAACGAGCTGCGTGGTCTGGGTCTGGAATTGAAATTTGACTAAGAACACACGGACAAGGTTATTAGGTAAAGAACATTATTAAAAAATTAAAGACCGTTTTATATATGGCTATTAAAAAAGAAAACCGACCAAAAGCAGGGTTTAGCAGGATAACGATAAGTCTTGCTTCTCCTGATACGATCCTGGATCGTTCATATGGTGAAGTTTTAAAGCCTGAAACTATTAACTACCGTACATACAAACCTGAGCGTGATGGTTTGTTCTGCGAGAAGATATTCGGGCCTGTAAAGGATTATGAATGCTATTGCGGTAAGTACAAGCGTATCCGTTATAAGGGTATCGTCTGCGACCGTTGCGGCGTAGAAGTAACTGAAAAGAAAGTACGTCGTGAGCGTATGGGACACATCAAGCTGGTGGTGCCTATCGTACACATATGGTACTTCAAGAGCCTGCCTAACAAGATAGGTTACCTGTTGGGTACCAGCTCTAAAAAACTGGAAAGTATCGTTTATTATGAGCGTTATACAGTAGTTCAGGCCGGTGAAGCTGAAGAGCTGATCCGCCAGAAACTGAACCTGAAGGATTCTGAGAAAACAGACCTTCAACTGTTGACGGAAGATGAATACCTGGAGATATTGGAATCTATCTCTCCTGATAATCATTACCTGCCTGACGATGATCCGAACAAGTTCATCGCTAAGATGGGTGCCGATGCGGTACATGCATTGCTGAGCCGTATAGACCTTGACCAATTGTCTTACGACCTTCGTAACGCAGCAGCTACAGAAACTTCTCAACAACGTAAGCAAGAAGCATTGAAGCGTTTGAGTGTTGTTGAAGCTTTCCGTGATGCCAATACAAGGGTAGAGAATAGGCTTGAGTGGACTGTTATGCAGTACATTCCTGTTATTCCACCTGAACTTCGCCCACTTGTTCCGTTGGATGGTGGACGTTTCGCATCTTCCGATTTGAACGACCTTTACCGTCGTGTGATCATACGTAACAACCGTTTGAAGCGCCTTATAGAGATCAAAGCTCCTGAGGTGATTCTTCGTAACGAGAAGCGTATGTTGCAAGAAGCGGTTGACTCGTTGTTCGATAACAGCCGTAAGTCCAACGCCGTTAAAGCAGAAGGTGGCCGTGCATTGAAATCACTTTCGGATGTACTGAAAGGTAAGCAAGGTCGTTTCCGTCAAAACTTGTTGGGTAAGCGTGTTGACTACTCGGGTCGTTCGGTGATCGTTGTAGGTCCTGAAATGAGACTACACGAGTGTGGTATACCTAAAGACATGGCGGCTGAATTGTTTAAGCCGTTTATCATACGCAAGCTGATAGAGAGGGGTATAGTAAAAACAGTGAAGAGTGCGAAGAAGCTTGTTGAGCGCAAAGAAGCAGTGGTATGGGATATCCTTGAAAATGTACTGAAAGGACACCCTGTAATGCTTAACCGTGCTCCTACACTACACAGATTGTCAATACAGGCATTCCAGCCTAAACTGATAGAAGGTAAAGCTATTCGTCTTCACCCATTGGTATGTACCGCATTCAACGCGGATTTCGATGGTGACCAGATGGCGGTACACGTACCTTTGAGCAGTGCGGCGATATTGGAAGCTCAATTGTTGATGCTTGCTTCTCACAACATTCTTAACCCTCAGAACGGTACGCCGATCACCCTTCCTTCTCAGGACATGGTATTGGGTCTGTACTACATCACCAAGGCTAAGAAGACTGAAGGTGATATGAAGGTGAAAGGTGAGGGTATGGCATTCTACAGTCCTGAAGAAGTGATTATAGCACACAACGAAGGACGAGTTGATCTTCACGCAGTGATTAGAGTGAAAGTAGACGTTAGAACCAAAGAAGGCATCAAAAACCAGTTGATAGAAACAACCGTTGGTCGTGTAATATTCAACCAGTTCGTACCAAAAGAAACAGGATATGTGAACGCGGTACTTACGAAGAAGTCACTTCGTGAGATCATCGGTGATATCTTGAAATTCTCAGGTATACCTGCAACCGTTGACTTCCTTGATAACATCAAGAAGCTTGGTTTCACAATGGCCTTCAAAGGTGGTTTGTCGTTCAATATCGAAGATTTGAACGTACCTAACATTAAGGAAGAGTTGGTGATTTCAGCTCAAGCCGAAGTGGATGAGGTTTGGGACAACTATAACATGGGTCTTATCACGAACAACGAACGTTACAACCAGATAATCGATATCTGGTCACGTGTTGATACTCGTGTTACAGAAACATTGATACAAGAGATGGCCAGCGATAAGCAAGGTTTCAACTCTGTATACATGATGCTTGATTCAGGTGCGAGGGGTTCTAAACAACAGGTTAAGCAGCTGGCAGGTTTGAGGGGTCTGATGGCGAAACCACGTCGTTCGGGTTCTAGCGGTTCTGAGATCATTGAAAACCCGATCCTTTCAAACTTCAAAATAGGTTTGAACGTATTGGAGTACTTCATCTCTACACACGGTGCGCGTAAAGGTCTTGCGGATACGGCCCTTAAAACGGCGGATGCGGGTTATTTGACTCGTCGTCTTGTGGATGTTGCTCAAGATGTTGTTATCAACGAAGAAGATTGTGGAACACTACGTGGTATCGCAACTTCTGCATTGAAAGACAATGAAGAAATAGTAGAACCATTATACGATAGGATTTTAGGACGTACATCTCTACACGATGTGTTCGATCCAATTACCGAAGAGTTGTTGGTGGAAGCAGGTGCTGAGATAACAGTTGATGTTGCCAAAGCAATCGAAGAAAGTGCAATTGAAGCGGTTGAGATACGTTCTGTATTGACTTGTGAGAGTCGTCGTGGTGTGTGTGCGAAGTGTTATGGTAAGAACCTTGCAACAGGTAACATGACTCAGAAAGGTGACTCAGTTGGTATTATAGCTGCACAATCGATCGGTGAGCCGGGTACACAGCTTACACTACGTACGTTCCACGTGGGTGGTGTTGCGGGTTCTTCTGCAATTGAATCCAACTTGATGGCTAAGTTCGACGGTACTGCGCAGTTCGACGGACTTCGTACCACCAAGTACACCAATATGGAAGGTGAAGAAGTTGTGGTTGTAATCGGTCGTACAGGTGAACTTCGTGTGATAGATGTAGAGAACGACAGGTTGTTGAATACACACAACATCCCTTACGGTTCTCATCTGAAGATCAAGAACGGTCAGAAGTTGAAGAAAGGTGATATCATCTGTACATGGGATCCGTTCAACGCCGTTATCGTATCTGAAATAAACGGTAAGATCAAATTTGACAACGTAATTGAAGGTGTTACTTATCGCGAAGAGGCTGACGAACAGACAGGTCACCGTGAGAAAGTGGTTATCGAAACAAAAGATAAAACCAAGATACCTTCACTTATAGTAATAAGTGATAAGGAGGAGAAATCTTACAACCTTCCGGTAGGTTCACACATCATCATCAAAGAAGGTGACGGAGTGACCAGTGGTCAGGTATTGGTTAAGATTCCTCGTGTGATGGGTCGTAGCCGAGATATCACGGGTGGTCTTCCACGTGTAACCGAATTGTTCGAAGCTCGTAACCCGAGCAACCCTGCTATCGTATCTGCAATAGATGGTGTTGTATCGTTCGGTAACATCAAGCGTGGTAACCGCGAGATAATCGTAGAAAGTAAAGATGAAGTTGTAAGAAAGTACTTGGTGCCCCTTACTCGTCACATCATGGTTCAAGACGGTGACTTCGTGAAAGCGGGTACGTCACTTTCTGACGGAGCCATTACTCCTTCGGATATCTTGAATATTAAAGGACCTTTCGCAGTACAAGAATATCTTGTGAATGAGATACAGGAAGTATATCGCTTACAGGGTGTGAAGATAAACGATAAGCACATTGAGGTTATCGTTCGTCAGATGATGCGTAAAGTAACAATAGTAGATCCGGGAGATACCAAGTTCCTTGAAGACGATACGGTTGATAAGTTCGAATTCATGGAAGAGAACGACTGGATATTCGACAAGAAGGTTGTTACAGAAGCAGGTGATTCGGAGGACTTGCATCCGGGCCAGATAACCACACTTCGCGAAATACGTGAAGAAAACAGTGCTCTGCGCCGTGCCGATAAGAAACTGGTGGAATACCGCGACGCACAACCTGCCACTTCGGCTCCGTTGTTGTTGGGTATCACCAAGGCTTCCCTTGGTACACGTAGCTGGATATCTGCCGCGTCATTCCAGGAAACAACGAAAGTGCTTTCTCAAGCATCCATCAACGGTAAGTCGGACAACTTGATGGGACTGAAAGAAAATGTTATCACGGGTAACTTGATACCTGCAGGTACCGGTATGCGCGACTACGATGATATCATTGTTGGTTCTAAAGAAGAGTTTGAACTGCTGATGGCTAACCGCGATGTTCTGCAGTTTGACGAAGAAGAATAAGACGAACAACAATAAACAGATAGATTTAGAAAAAGCTGCTCATATGAGCAGCTTTTTCTTGTTTGAGCGTAATTGCTTACATTTATGTTACCCTTAAATTGCTGATAGTTATGAAATTGAAGCCGATAGTATATTTTTCATTTGGAGTTATGGTTTGTGCTGCTGTCGTTGCGGGATTCTCGTTCCGCGCGTCCGACAAAGGCGAAGAAGTGGTGGAGGTAAAGAAAAACAGGAAGCTGCAATACAAGTGGTTTGTGCCTGATCTGCCCGAACAGATAAGTTTTGCAGGCGAGCCTGTGCCTTTACAAAAGTGGGATGTCAGGGAGTTGTTGCAGGAAGAGATACTGGGCAATAGCTATCGTCATTCGCACACCATGCAGATATTGCTCCGTTCTACCCGATATTTCCCTGTAATAGAACAAAGACTTCGTGCAAACGGGGTGCCTGATGATTTTAAGTACCTCTGTGTAGCTGAGAGTTCATTGACACCTGCCCGTTCTCCCGCAGGTGCCCGCGGTTTCTGGCAGTTTATGGATGGTACCGCACCCAGGTACGGATTGGAACTGGACAAAGAGGTGGATGAGCGTTACCACCTGGAAAAAGCCACAGACGCGGCTTGCCAGTACCTCAAGGAAGCATACGCAAAATTCGGTTCATGGACGGCTGCTGCGGCCTCATATAACTGCGGTGTAGCAGGATATTCAAGGAATGCTGATTATCAGAAGCAGGATAACTACTACGATGTTTTGTTGCCTGATGAGACCATGCACTACCTGTTCCGTATACTGGCGTTCAAATACATAATGACTAATCCTGAGCAACTGGGCTTTAACATTCAGAGAGATGAGGCATACAGGCCCATACCTGTAAGAAAGGTGACTGTTACTGAGTCAATACCGGATCTGGCATCTTTTGCCATGTATAACGGTACCAATTACCGTATGCTGAAATTGTTAAACCCCTGGCTGCGCGACCAGTCATTGACCATAAGCAAAGGCAACTCTTATGTGATAGACCTGCCACTGAAATAGTTTGCTATGATATAACAGATCAATGGTAATAGACATAAAATGAGAATTCTACGTGCGATATGGCCATTGATACTATCAGTAACGATCATCTACTGGTTGAATAAACCAATTGGAGCTAATCCTGCTATTGGTAAGCTATTAGACCCGGTAAGTGGTTTCTGGGCCAATGCAGAACCTGCTGATAAAGACTTTACGGCAGACCTTACATTCCATTCTTTAAAAGGAGATGCGTCAGTTTGGTATGACGACAGGCTGGTGCCGCACATCACGGCTACTAATGACTATGATCTATATTTTGTTCAGGGATATATCCACGCTTATTTCCGCTTATGGCAAATGGACCTGCAGACGCGTGCTGCCGGAGGCAGGGTAAGCGAATTGCTGGGTCCCAAAGCGTTGAAATATGACCGTGAGCAAAGGCGCAAGGGGATGGTATATGGCGCTGAACAGTCGTTGAAGGCAATGGAAGCAGATCCTCGTAGTAAAATAGCGCTTGATGGCTACAGGGATGGTATCAATGAATATATAGCATCGTTACGTCCGGCAGATTACCCGGTGGAGTATAAATTGATGGGCTTTAAACCGGAACCATGGGAGAATCTCAGGACAACATTATTGCTCATGTATATGGCTGATGACCTGGCTGGTGATGTACATGATATAGGCCTTACATACTATTTACAAAACATACTTAGTAAAGAACAGGTAGCCTTCTTCTTTCCCGAAAAGATAAGCGGTAGTACACCTGTAATTCCTGCGGGTACAAAATTCGATCCTGTATCTATGCAGCAAGCTGCAGTACCTGAGGGTGACAAGTGGGCAAAGGTTGATTTCAAAAAAACGCCTGAAGACAATAGTGAAAGCGGGAAGGGTAGTAATAACTGGGCGTTGAGCGGAAGCAGAACAAGGTCGGGCAAACCGATATTGTGCAACGACCCACACCTTGCGCTGAACCTGCCTTCCTTATGGTTCCAGGTGCAATTGACAGCGCCGGGTATAAATGTATATGGAGTATCACTACCGGGAGCGCCGGGAGTAGTTATTGGCTACAACGATAACATTGCATGGGGCTTTACTAACAATTACCGCGATGTAAAAGACTTTTATACTATTGATGTAGTGGATAATGACCATTATCGTTTCAATGGAGAGAACAGGACTTTTGATAAAAGAATTGAGACCATTAAGATAAAAGGCGGTTCTGAGTTTATAGATACGGTAAGGTACACTTTGCATGGCCCGCTTATCTATGACGAACACTTTAAAGAACCTAATGGCATACAACAACCGTTGGCACTCAAATGGATGGCACTTGAGGAGAGCAACGAGATGCTCAGCCTGTACCTGCTGAACCGTGCTAAAGATTATGATGGTTATGCAGAAGGTATGGGCTATTTCTCCTGCCCTGCGCAGAATTTCATTTTCGCAGATACAAAAGGTGATATTGCTATTTGGGGGCAGGGGCAGTTTGTGAATAAATGGAAAGAGCAAGGCAAGTACATCATGCAGGGGCACGACAGCACTACACTCTGGGGTAGCCCGATACCTGTGTCTGAGAATCCGCATGTAAAGAACCCGCAACAAGGCTTTCTAAGTTCTGCCAACCAGAATGTTACCGATACTGCTTATCCTTATTGGTACAACGGTAAATTCAACGAGCTGCGTGCATGGCGTATAAACGAAATGCTGGATACAATTGGAGGCGTAACGGTTGAAGATATGTTCCGTATGCAGAGCGATGTACATTCTGTACTGGCAAGGAAGATACTGCCGTTAATGCTGGAGAAAGTTGAGACGGGTAGTGATGAATACTTGTCACTACTTAAGAACTGGGATTATAATTACGATGCTGATAGCAAGGCTGCTACGGTATTCCAGGTATGGTGGTCGTTGCTGTACAAAGACATCTGGACGGGTATGTTCAAAATATCTCCAGACGGACTGATGCCACTACCTGAACGTACCATGCAGATATTAATCAATAACAGTGATGTGCTGCCGGATGATGATGACTTTATCACAAAGAGTTACAAAGAAGCAGTTGACAGCCTTAACAGGTTAAAATCTTCAACTGGTTTGGAATGGTATAAAGTGAAAAACACTTCTGTAACCCATCTGGCTAAACTGAAACCTTTCAGCTATTCAGAGATGCATAATGGAGGCTGGGGCAATACTATTAATGCCATGAAAGGTAACCATGGTCCTTCGTGGAGAATGGTAGTAGAGATGAAGGACATACCCGAAGGGTATGGTGTATATCCCGGCGGACAGTCCGGCAACCCCGGTAGTAAGTATTACGTTTCATTCCTGGATAAATGGGCCGGTGGAAAATATGATACATTGACCTTTATAAGCCAGGGAAAACAGCCGCATGCTGATAAGGTAAAATATACTTGGACCATTAAAGCCGCAGGTAAATGAAGAATATCGTCACCATATTGATAACGGCATTGCTTTCATGGCTTGGAGCGTATTATATCGGCTGGTGGATGGTGGCGGTGGTGCCTTTCCTTGTTGCTGTAATAGCCAAACAAAAAGCAGGCAGGGGCTTCTTATCCGGCTGTATAGCCATCGGCTTATTATGGCTTGTATTGATACTGAAACAAGACGCGGCCAATGATTACCTGTTATCCGGCCGCATAGCGCAGGTAATAGGTCTGTCTCATACTGTTTTTATTATCGTGAATGTTATTCTTGGAGCATTGGTTGGCGGACTTGGCGGCTGGAGTGGGGCTGCTATGCGGGGGATATTTAAGAATGTAGATGATATGTAATCCAGGATGTATAGGTGTGTTAAACAGATAACTGCTGGCCCCTGCTGGCGCAGATGTTCCCAAGGTCATCTGTGTCAATAAGATCATCCGGTCTGATAACCTTCATTCTCTCCCGTCATGGTTAGGGAGTACCTGCGAATGCAGATACGGACGTGACCATCTAATCCAGGCATGTATTATATTTATACCACGTTCAAGGGTGGTTGGGTATATATCATGGCATCCACTGGCGCAGATGTTCCACAGGTCATCTGTGTCTATGAGATCATCCGGTCTGTGACCGGCATTCAGGACTAAATGTTTAATGTAATATCCTTGCTGTTCGAGATGTTCTGCAAGGCATCTCGAATACAGAATATGTAGCCGTTTTGTAAACGGAGTCAGTATGGTGTTGTTGAGGACTTATCCACTGGCGCAGATGTTCCACTGGCGCAAATGTTCCACTGGCGCAAATGTTCCACAGGTCATCTGTGTCTATGAGATCATCCGGTCTGATAACCTTCATTCTCTCCCGTCATGGTGAGGGAGTATCTGCGAATGCAGATACGGACGTGACCATCTGATCCAGGCATGTATTATATTTATTCCATGTTCAAGGGTGGTTGGGTATATATCATGGCATCTGTAAGTAAGAGAGTGCTGTATGTCGGTGTTACATCTGACATTGAAGGACGTGCGTGGGACCTCCACTGGCGCAGATGTTCCACAGGTCATCTGTGTCTATGAGATCATCCGGTCTGTGACCGGCATTCAGCGCTAAATGTTTTATGCTATATTCCGGCAGCCAGGTTGTGCTGCGGCTGGCGAAGATAAAATATATTATTATTTCACGTTTTAATTTTGTATATTTGTTATTAATTATTACCCTTTTTGCAGGGTTAATATAAGCTCTTTGACAACATGGAAACATCAGTTATATATAGCAATGAAAAGCTAAGTATAATACCCTGAAAAATGACAAAAATACAAGTATTGATATTCAGTAAGTTAGAAAATAGGTTTTAGCACCCTCTATGCATTTCGATATCAAACGATACAAAACGATACAAAGTAGTATGATGGTGTAGTTGGTTGCGAAAAAAGATAATATATAAACTCACCGGTACAAACACCTGCAATATTCAGAGAAAACAGTAATCTTTTAGCATAATGACAACTATCAGGATACAGAGATATATAGCGCTTTTGTCTATTGTATTATTCGTAGGCAAGATAGCTGCATGGTACCTGACACACTCTGTAACCGTACTTACAGATGCGTTGGAAAGCACGGTAAACGTGATAGCGGGTTTAATAGGCCTGTACAGCATTATCCTGGCGGCCAAGCCCCGCGATATGAATCACCCTTACGGTCATGGCAAAGCACAGTTTGTTTCTGCTGCTATTGAAGGGTCGCTTATCATCATTGCAGGCCTCATGATCATTTACGAAGCCATAGACCAACTGGTAGAACCCAAACCATTGCACAGCCTGGATATTGGTATCGCCATTGTAGGTGTAAC